>CBDUXW010000206.1:0-6179 GCA_965371275.1 uncultured bacterium
CGACGAGGCCTGGGTGCTCGGCGTGGTGATCGAAGGGCAAGCGCGCGCCTACAGCCTCGAGCTGCTCAACAGCCACGAGGTGGTCAACGACACCATCGGCGACACCGATTTCGCCGCCGTCTGGTGACCGCTCGCCAACACGGCCGTCGTGTACGACCGAGACTACGCGGGCAACACGCTGAACTTCGAACCCTCCGGCGGGCTGATGAACGCCTCGCTGGTCATGCAGGACAAAGAAACCGACACCTACTGGTCGATCATGAGCGGCAAGGCCGAAGCCGGCGAGCTCAACGGCACGGCGCTGGCCGAGTTGCCGTTCGGCAAAAAGGTGCAGTGGAAGGACTGGGTGGCGGAACACCCTGACACGTTGGTGCTGTCTTCGACCTTCCAGGGTGGAAAGCTCATTCAGGATCCGGGGGTCGACGCCTATGCCGGGTATTGGGCCGACAGCCGCGGCTTCAACGGCACGGAAGCCAAGGACACGCGCCTGGCCACCAAGACACCGATCTATGCCTTCATGCGCGATGCGACAACCTACGCCATTCCGCACGATGCGTTGGCTGACGGCTCTACCTTCGAGCTCGCCGACGGCACCGCGGTGTTCCTTTTTCGCGGCTCGAGCGACGAGATGTTCCGCGGCACCGCCGCGTTCGTTTCGAGCCGCGGCTTCGAGAACCGTGACGGCGCCTGGGTCGAGCTGTCCAGCGGCGCGACGTTCTCGCCCCGGGACCGCGTGTTCAGCACCGAAGTCGAGATCCTCAACGGCTTCGACACCTTCTGGTACACCTGGAGCCTGACCCACCCGGATACCGAGCTGTTGCGCTAGCCGTGAAGCCCCACGGCTGCTCGTTTCGCCGCCCCGGAAGCAGCGGCTAGCGGACCTGCTCGGCCAGGCTTCGCAGCACGTCTTCGTCGATCATGCCGGAGACACTCAGCAAGTAGCCGGCGCCGTCGAACCACCGGTAGATGCGACGACCGGAGGTTTCGACGATCGTCACCGGCAGCGTCTCCAGAAAGCCCGAGGCGATGAGCTCGTCGCGATCGGCGGCGACCGGCGGTCCGGCGGCGACGTCTCGAGACCGATTGTCCATGCGGCCGCCCACCGCAGCGTCGCGGCGCGCCAGGCGCTCGTCGGGCAGCGCGGCCGCGTCGCCCAGGTACTGCTGCGTCAGGACGATCTCCTTGCCGGTGGCGTCCTGATACACGAGGCGGATCACCGGCAGGCCGACCGCCGAATCGGCGAACAGCGCCCCCGGACCGACCTCCGTGCGCACACGCACGAGGTTGGGCAGCTCTCGCAGCGGCATGCCGAGCCACAACTCGGCTTCGACGGGCTGCACGGCGACATACCCGGTTGCCGCAAAGTACGAGCCCTGCCCCAACGCCGCGTTCGCCTCGAAGCTTTCGGCTTCCGACTGCTCGCGCAACGCTTCCGCCCCGGCCTGGCGCTCGTTGGCCGGCTGATTGGCGCGTTGCCGAGCCACTTGTGTATCGGCACCCAGCAAACCCGCCGCTTCAGCGGCCTTGCGCCGTGCCTGCTCGGTGGCCGTCTCGGGCGCGGCGACGGCCATCGATTTCTTCGCGGCGCGCAGTTCCGGCTCCGGCTCCGCGGCGGCCGGTGGCGGAATTTCTTCCTGAGCTTTTTGATCGCCCACAGCTTCGCCGATCAGGGTTCCCGCCAGTCGATCCGCAGGCTCGGAAGCCTCGATGCTACGCGCCGGGGCGGCCTCGTCGGCGCCGGCTTCCCGCGTGTCGTCGAGCTCGACAATCTCGTCCAGGGTCGAGACGACCGGCTGATCGACGGGAGGACCTGGCTCGAGCCGGAAACTTTGCACCTCGAGATCTTCCACTGGTGCCTGGGCGAACTCCGGTCGCAACTCGGCAGGCATGCCGATCTCACTACGCGACATCCAGCCCAGGCCGAACGCCGTGACCACAGTGGCCGCCCAGGCGAGCGCCGGGCGGCGCCAGAACGGCGACGAAACTACCTTCCCGCCGCCGGACGCGACACCAACTTCGCTGCCGGCGATCCGCTCGGCCGCCCGCGCCTCCAACTCCTCGAAGGCCGGCGCGTGCAGAGGCCCGGGCTCCAGCTCGCCGAGCAAGGCCGTTGCCTCGGCGGCCGCCGCACGGACGCTGTCGAGTTGCCGTGCACAGTCGTCGCACTCCGCCACGTGATCTTCGATGGTTCGAGTTTCGGCAACGTCGCAGGCGCCGTCGACATAGGCGTGCAGCAATCCCTCGTTAATGTGCGACATCGTTTTCACCCCCTGTCGCTTCGAGTTTCTTGTACGCCGTCGCCAGGCGGGTCCGGGCGCGCGACAACGTCGTGCCGACGGAGCCCTTGGCGATGCCCAAAGCGCCGGCGATCTCGCCGTACGACAGCCCCTCCTCGCGCATCAGCAACCCGTCGCGGTCGGTGGACGACAGCTCGCCCAGTGCCACCTGCACCCGCCGCACGTTGTCGCGGCGCTCAAGCGCCTCATCGGGCGCCGGTGGCGGCACGGCTGCCGCCGACACGGCGCCGCGCTGGTTACCGACCAGCTCGAGGTGGCGGCGGCGTACGGCGCGCCGACGACCCCGGTCCGCCGCCAGGTTGGCGGCGACCTTGAAAAGCCAGGCCTTGGGCTGTTCGGGCCGGTGCTCAATCGCTCTCACGAAAGCCTCCTGCGCCAGGTCTTCCGACAAGGCCTGATCGCCGGTGCGCCTGTACAAGAAGCGCACCAGCGATCGGTAGTGCTCACGGTAGATCTCGGAAAGATCCACGTTTGCCGTTCCTTGATTGCCTGTTCATTGCCCGAACGCGTCGACAACTTCGTTGAGCTGCGACGACGTCCAGATCGTCACGCCGGTTTCCGAGAGCGCGACGGCCAATCCGTCTCCGGCGATGATAACCCTGTCACCCAGGGAGAAGAACGGCTTCAGCAAGGGCAGCCGTTCGATCAGCTCGAAGTACGCGGCGCTGTAGGGCACGACCTTGACGACGCGCTCATCGGCGAAGCGGAGGTCGGTCCACACTCCGTTGCGGGCGACGAACAGACGGTCGACGACGTGGCGCGGCGCCGTATCGTAGCCACCGGCGAGCCCACTATTGTCGCGCCCGCCCGGGCCGTCGGCACGCAGGTCGCCGGACGCTGCGATCGACCCGTTGACGGTTCCGGGAGCGGCCGGCGACTCGGACGCCGGTCGCAGCCTCATGGCGTACTGGCGGATGGACTGCTCGGCCTCTTCTACCGACGACGCCGACGCGGCCTTGCGATCGCGTTCGGCGCGCCGGAAGGCCGTGGCGCCCACCTGCAGGTCGGCGGCAACCTCCATCTGCTGCGCCCGGTTCATGACCTCCTGCATCGTCGCGTCGTCGAGGCTCATGTTCGGCTCCTCGACCAGGTACGACGTGTAGTCGGTGAGCACACCGTAGCGCAGGCCGAGCTGGCGAATTTCCTCGACGAGCTCGGAATTGGCGCCGTGCAACCGCACCTGCCGGGTCAGCACGCCGGCCTTGCGCGACGCCCACAGCTTGGGAATGAAGCCGTTGCCGTCGTCACGGTCTGCGAACGAAACGTCGAACGTGAAGCGCTGCGTCTCGCCGGCGCGGCTGCCTTCGAGAACCAGCCTGCCGGAGCCGCTACCGCGGTAACGTCCGAACAGCACCAGATCTTCGCCGTAGAAAAGGTCGGGAAGCTCCTGCGGATAGCCGTCTTCCAGCATCACCGGCGACTCGATAATGCGCAGGTCGGCCAGCGCCGGAAAACTGATCTTGCGGGTCAGCGACGACACGGCCTGCTCGACATCCTCGCCGGGGCCTACGTAGCTGACGGTCCCATGAGCGCCCTCGGTCAACGAATCCAAAAGGTACGTGTTGACGTCGTGGCCGACGCCGAAGGCGAAGAGACGCTCGCCCGCGAGCATCGAGCCGGCGAGCTCGACGATGTTTTCCACCGACGTCTCCCCGACCGTCGGCTTGCCGTCGGTCAAGAACACGACCTGCGCCATCCGACCGCGACTGGTCTCCTCGGCGAGCGCCTCGCGCAGCGCCGCCTGGATGTTGGTGCTGCCGTCCGCGTCCACCGTCGCCAGCCAAGCGCGCGCGTCGCCCACGCTGCCGCGATCGGCCGCCGTCCAACCGCGGCGGAACTGCCGCACGACACTGCTGAAGGTGATGATGCGAAATCGATCGTCCTCGCCGAGACCGGCAAGTATCTGGTCCATCGCGGCGCGCGCCTGTTCGATCTTGTCACCCGACATCGAGCCGGAGACGTCGAGAACCAACGTTACGTCGCGCGCGATCGCGATCTTCGCCGCCTCTGCCGGCGGCGACAGCAACATCATGTAAAAGCCCGGCTCACCGATCGGCGCGTGGGTCACGACGCCGGCACCGACCACGTCCTCGCGCAGCGGCAGAAACAGGTCGAAATCGCGCGGCATTTCGCCGCTACCGGCGTAGGTGATCTCGATCTCGTCGGCACTGCGTTCGCGGACCTCGATGCGATGACTCGGCGAATACGGTGACGCGAAGCGCTCGGCATCGGTCACGTTGATGGTCATGGTGAAGGGAACGCTGCCGGGCTGCCGGGGCGGCCGTGTCAGGTGTGCCGTAGCCTCGAAAACCTGCGCATCCCGTGGCGTCGGCCCCTCGTCGCCGGCGTCGAAAAGACCCGCAACGCGCGGATAGCGGAGCCGCAACAGATTGCCGTCGCGGCCCAGAACTTGTGTGTAGCGCAAGATGATGCGGCGCGTTTCCCCCGGGTTGATGGGAAACACGCGGGCCCGCAGCACGCCGTGTCCGATGAGCTCGATGAGCGCGGGGTCTTTCTTGCGACGCACGATCTCTTCGTAGATGCCGCGCGCTGTGGCGGCCGGCAGCATCTCGCCCTTGAGCTCCTGCTCGCCCATGAACAGCGAAAAGTCGGTGAACACCGCGCCGGCGGGAATCGGGTACAGATAGTCGCCCTCCATCATGCGGTGCCAGTCGTTGCGAAACTGCTCCTCGACCTCGAAGCGCGCCACGCGCTGGTCGCCGTCGATGGTGATCCGTACGTCGGTACGGACGCGCCGGACGCGCGGGTCCGACGTCGCCGAAGACGTCGCCACCGGCGTCACCTCGATGGTGCCGAACGACACTGCTGTGGCGCCGGCGCGCGGGGCGCTCACCGCGCCGCTGGCCAGAACGACGGCCAGCAAACTCGTTGTCACTGCGATCGGGCTGTACCCGAGAAAACTCTTCACGACTCACCTCCGGGGTTGCAGGGGAATGCGTTTCTTACCCCCGTAGACGCACCAGCCCGGAGAACTTGCACAGGAAAATCGGCCCGTCGCTCGAGGGTCGGCGCCGTCGCGAATTCACAGTCGGCAACCCACGGCGCCTGGCGCCGCCCTGCGGCCCGGTCAGTTCGAGACCTTTACCCCGCCCATGATGGCCGAGCCGCGTATCAGGAGGTGCTTGTCGGCGCCTGACACGATGTGCGTGTTGTCGTCGAGGCCGCCGAGCAGCGGCATCACCTTGTTGGTGACGATCCAATCCTCGGGCACGCGGATCGATACACCGCCCCAGAAGGCAAACGCATCGATGACGGCGGGTTCGGCGCCGATCGACGCCCCGCGCAGGTCGATGTCGCAACCACCCATGATGGCGGTGAGCTCGCCACCGCGGAAGTCCTTGGCGTTGTTGGTCCGCTCGACACCGGAAAGAAACGCGAATACGGACACCGTGTCCTCCGCGCTCGCCGTCGGGCCGGGCACCTGTCCGGCAGCTGCTCTGCCCGGCGCTGCCTCGCCGCGCGCGACGGGCCCTGCGGGTCCACTCAACGAGCGATATACCAACCAGCCTCCGAAGCCGATGAGCAACACCGGCCAGGCGTCCCAGAACCACCAATCGATGATGTCGAGCTCATTGAGGAGGAGCCACGCGCCCGCAATCGCCAGCAACGCACCCACCGCACGATTGGTGCTCGCCGCCGGTTGGGCGAGCATCGTTACGCCGAGGGCGAGTGGAAATAGCGGCCAGAAGCGCAAGAGGTCGTCGATGTCCATGACATCGAGATTGTCGAGCAGGAACAACGTGCCCAGCAGGATAATCAGAATGCCGACGACCACGCGCGGATGCACGAAGCCCCTCTCGCTTGACGCGCCCGGCTGCAGATGAGGCATCGAAACGTGCTTCATTGGTCGTCCTTCCCCGG
>CBDUXW010000207.1:0-6161 GCA_965371275.1 uncultured bacterium
GGCGCATTCCTGATGTCCAAATACACCCTGCCGTCGATGATCGAGCGCGGCAGCGGTGTGATTATCCATTGCAGCTCCGGCTGGGGGATCCAGGGCGGCGAGCAGGCCGCCGCCTACTGCGCCGCCAAGGGCGGTCTGGTGGTGATGACCAAGGCGATGGCGATCGACCACGGACCGCAGGGCATCAGGGTGAACTGCATCTGCCCCGGGGATGTCGACACGCCGATGTTGCCGGACGACGCGCAGCAGCGCGGAATGTCCTGGGAGAGTTACCTGGAAGGAGCCTCCGACCGCCCGATGGGCCGCATCGGCACCGCCGAAGAGATCGCCCGCGCCGTGCTGTTCCTGTCGACCGACGCCTCCTCGTTCGTGACCGGCACCGCCCTGGTGGTCGACGGCGGCGGCGTCGCCGGATGACGAGCTTGGGCTCCGCAGCGGACACTCCTGAATGTCGCTGTCATCCACGGCCTGGAGGCAGCCGCCAAGAAGGTATCAACGCGCGGTTATCCGAGGAGAAGACGTGAAATTACGGTCATTGATGTTCCTGATCTGTCTGTTCGCTGCCGTCACCGCGGGGAGCGCACAAGAACAAACCGGCGCGAGAAACGTCATTCTGTTCATCGGTGACGGCTTGGGCGCGGGGCAAATGGCGCTCGGAATCCGCTATGCGCGCACGGTCGAGGGTCGTGAGCTGAACCTGGAGCAGCTCATGAACGACGGCAATACCGGCTACGCGCTCGCCAGCGCGTACGGAAGCCCGGTCACCGATTCGGCCGCCGCCGCCTCGCAGCTTGCTACGGGGCTCGAGGCGAGGAACGAGACATTGAGCTTGAGTCCGTCCGGCTATCCAACGGAAACGATCCTGGAGTGGGCGGAGGGCCGGGGATTGGCGACCGGGCTGGTTACGAACATGCGTCTCTCCCACGCAACGCCGGCCGCCTTCGCTGCCCACGCGATCTCCCGCTACGAGCCGGAGCCCGTCATCTTGGATCAGATCTTGTTCGAGCACGACGTCGACGTGCTCCTCGGTGGAGGAGCGCGAGCGCTCGTCCCCGCCGGCCACCGGGTATCCGAGTTTCTGCCGGACCTCCCCGCGGAGCTTGACGGCGACTCTCGCCGTGTCGACGAGCTCGATCGCATCTCTGAGGCGCAAGAAAAGGGATACACGGTCGTCTCCGACCGCCACGCGCTGGCCCAAGCGTCCGGCAATGCGGACAAGCTTCTCGGTCTGTTTGCCGCGTCTAATGTGCCGTATGTCGTCGACACACGCGCCATGGGCCTCGACGGCGTGCCGAGCCTGGAGGATTCGACGACCGCAGCGCTGGAAGTGCTCGCCCGCGCAGACGCCGGCTTCTTTCTGATGGTCGAGGGGGGTCGCATCGACTACGGCGGCCATGACAACGACGCCGGGGCCATGCTGCACGAGATTCTCGATTTCGACGCCGCACTCGGGGCGGCTATCGCCTTTCAGAGATCTCATCCGGAGACGCTCATCATCGTGACCGCGGACCACGGTACCGGCGGGTTCACGTTTACCTACGGAGACATCGACGGACCGCCCGCATCGCACGTGCTACCGAGCGGTCTGTCGTATCACACGGACCACCGCTACCCGGACAAACGTCACCTCGAGCTCTTGGGCAACCAATCAGCCTCGTTCTTGTACATGGTCGCAGAGGCAGCAGGCTCACCCGAGCACCTCATCGACACGGTTCGTGAGCACACCGGTTTGTCGATGACGATGGAAGAGGCTCGTGAGGCGCTGGTAAGAGATTCCGAGGGAAACGCTTGGCTGGAAGATTCGCTCCACTTTTACACTGATCCGGACAGCAACCCCGCGGCTCTGCTTGGTCGTGCCCTCGCCCGCCAGACGTTCGTCCTGTGGTCGACCGGCGGACATACCTCAGGGCCGGTGCTGACATTCGGTCGTGGACCCGGAGCAGAGGCACTGCGCGGCATCTACGAGAACACCCACGTGCATGAAGTGATGAAGGGCGCACTTTGGGAAACGGCGCGGCGCCAGGAAGCGGCGGAGCGATTTCAATGGCCGTCATTCCGCGGCCCCTCGGCCTCGGGAGTTGCCGACGGGCAGAATCCGCCGACGGCGTGGGATCCGGAGACCGGACACAACGTGTTGTGGAGCACCCCGATTCCCGGGCTCGGGCACTCGAGCCCGATCGTTTGGGGCGACCGGATCTTTCTGACCACTGCGGTGAGCGCCGATCCGGATTTCATCTTTCGCTACGGTGTCGACGGTCGGCAGGATCGACGATCGGACCGGTCGCGCAACGCCTGGTTCGTCTACGCGATCGATCGGCGCGGCGGCGAGGTGGTCTGGATGCGCGAGGCGATCAGCGGCAACCCGACCATCCAGCGCCACCCGAAAAATAGCTACGCGTCGGCGACCCCGGCGACCGACGGAGAGCACGTCGTGGTGTTGGTGGCCACCGGCGGCCTGTTTTGCTACGACTTCGACGGCGAGCTGCTATGGAGCCTCGATCTTGGGCCCTTCGATTCGGGCGCCTCCTACGACGACGCCTACCAGTGGGGCGCCGCCAGCTCGCCGATCATCTGGCAGGGCACGGTGATCGTGCAGGCCGATCAGCAAGAGGGTTCATTCATTGCCGCCTTCGACATCGACACGGGCGAGGAGCTCTGGCGGACGCCGCGCGACCTGATCTCGTCGTTTTCGACGCCGGTGATCTACGTCGGCGCCGATCGCACCGAGCTGGTGACCAACGGCGCCGGAACGATGCACGGCTACGACCCGGCGAGCGGCGAGGAATTGTGGAGGATGTCGGGCAGCTCGTTGAACACGACGCCGACGCCGGTGAGCGATGGTGAGTTGCTCTACGTGACCAGCGGCTACCGTACGCGGCCGATCTTCGCCATCAAGGCGGGCGCCAGTGGCGACATCTCTCTTGCCGAAGGCGAGAGCTCCAATGAGCACGTCGCCTGGAGCTCGTCGCGCGATGGGCCCTACATCGCCTCACCGCTCGTGTACAGCGGCTACCTGTACGTGGTCTCGGCCAACGGGGTGTTGACGGTCTTCGATGCGACCACCGGTGAGCGCGCCTACAAGCGGCGCATTGGTGACACCGGCGGCGCCTACAGCGCCTCGCCCATTGCGGCTGACGGTCGCATCTACCTGACCAGCGAGGACGGCGACATCTTCGTCGTCAGGGCAGGCGCTGAGTACGAGCTGCTGGCGATCAACCGCATGGGAGAGGTCTGCCTGGCGACGCCGGCGATATCAGAAGGACAGATCTTTATCCGCACGACGAACCATCTTCTGGCGGTGACGGACGGCATTGCGCCGACGGCGGCGGCGGCAGAGGGATCCTCGTTGACGCCGTTTCCCTCCGAGCTGGCCGCCGACGCGGAGCTTCCTTTCGACAGCTTCGAAGACGGCGATCTGTTCGCCAACACGGACGTTCGTTGGCAAACGTTCACCAACGGCGTGTCGGCGGCGACCCTACGGTTGGCCGACGGCGGCGCTGCGGAAACGTCGACGGCCGCCAGGCTCGATGGCGAGCTGGTGCTCGGCGCGGCTCGCGGCCCACTCGCCCAGATGTACCAGCCGTTCGACCGCGGCTCGGTGCCCATCAGCCTCGAGAACCTCGGCGGCATTCGCTTCTACGCTCGTGGGTCTCGCCCGTTCGAACTGACGATCCGCTGTAGGCCCATTGAGTTCGGCAAGGAGCTCGAAGTGTCCGAAGAGTGGAGTCTGATCGAACTGGGCGCCGATGAGCTCATGCAGATCGGCGGACCGTCACCGGCAGCCGAGTGGAGCGGCGCTAATTGCGACGCCATGTATTTGTCGCGCCGCGGCGACGGCGCCAATCTCGGCGAGTTCTGGTTCGAGATCGACGAGATCACCTTCTACGGCGCCGACGCTTGGGAGTCACGGGACCGATCGCCACGCTAACCTGATCACCACGGTGTGGGCTATCGGCAACAGCCGAGATAGAGCGTGTTCGGCGCGTCCGATCGACCGGCGACGATGTCGACAACGCCGTCGCCGTTGACGTCGCCGATCGCCAGCCCGTACACGGCGCCCTGGGCGTCGCCGAAGCGGGTCCGCGTGAATCCGACGCCGGATCCGTTGTTGGTCAGGATGGCGCTGGGAGCCCCGGAATTGCCGACCACGACGTCGTCGTCGCCGTCGCCGTCCAGGTCGGCCACAGCCAACGCGTAGACGTTGTCTGCGGGGTCGCCGATCGGCCGGGGCTCTTCGAAAGAAGCGTCGCCGCGGTTGACGTACAACCACACTCCGCCGTCGAGTTGATCACCGACGATGATGTCGAGGAGGCCGTCGCCGTCGAGGTCGCCGAGAGTCACGGCGCGGGTCGCCGAGCGGCTCGGGCCGACCGCGTGGCGTTCGTCGAAACCGCCGTCGCCGTCGTTGACGAACAGGTAGCTTTGGCCGCCGTCACGATGGGGCACGAACAGGTCGACGAACCCGTCACCGGTCAGATCGCCGGCCGCGATTGTGGTGGCGGACTCACTCGAGAGCACATCGCACGAAGGAAAAGCGCCGTTACCGTCATTGAAGCACACGTAGTTGGCGTTGAGATTGTCGGGCCCACCGCGATTGGCGACGATGATCTCGGGGCGCTCGTCGCCGTTCAAGTCGGCCACCGTGACGTTGCGCGTCGGCCACTCCGAATCGCCGAAGGTCCCGGCGAGGCTGAAATGGCCCTGACCATCGTTGAAGTACACACGCTTGTCGTCGGGGCTATCGTTGCCGACCACCAGGTCGAGGTCGGCGTCGCCGTCGAGGTCGGCGAGGGCCGCCGTATAGGTACGATCCGCCGAGCCGCCGACCTCGTGGCGCTGCTCGAACCCGCCGTCGCCGTCGTTGAGCAGGACAAAGTCCACCAGCGGCCAATGTCGTCCCTTGGCGAGAACGATATCGAGGTCGCCGTCACCGTCGAGGTCGCCGAGGCTGGCATTGGCGCTGGTCTCGGCGGTCTCCTCGAGCGCCACGCTGCGCCAGCTCTGACCGTTTGCGGCCGCGACGTTGATTCCGGCTTCGCCGATCATTCGCAGGATCGCCTGCACGGTCGCGGTGGCGCGAATGTCGACCAGTTGTCGTCCGTTCGCGATCGCCCGCTCTTTCGGCACGATGCTGATCCCATTGATCGAGGCTTTGTCGGCGGCGACGCGCTGGTCGTAGCGGACAGCCTGAGGGTCCACGGTCATGATGATCGAAGTAACGCTGTAGTCGTCGTGGATGCCTTCCGGCACTTCCGCCTTGCCGGCAATCTGCTCCACCGCCGCATCCGAGGCCAGCCAGCTGTCGTAGTACTCGCGTACGAAATGAATGGCGGTCTCGCCGCCGTCCCATGCAGCGGTCAGTTCTTCGGCGACTTCCTCGAGACCACGCTGGTTGCCGCCGCTGTCTCCGATCAAGACGATATTGCGGAAGCCGTGCTGTTTGAGGCTCGAGACCACGTCGGCCAGGATCGCTTTGTAGGTCTCCATGCGCACGGGGATCGTGCCCGGATAGCGCGGGTTTTCCGGATCGCCGGGCTCATAGCGCACGATCGGGGCGATCAGGGCGTTGCCCAGCTTGCGGGCGATGGCTTCCGTCGTCGCGCGTAGAACGTAGGCGTGCTTGGCGGTCGGGATGTACGGACCGTTCTGCTCGAGGCTTCCGGCCGCCACGATGACCGTTGTCTTACCGTCGGCGATCGCATCCCGCACTTCCATCCACGTCATCTCTTCGATCCACACGGTGTCGACCGCGTCGATCGGCCGGGGCGTGTCCATATCCTGTGCCAGGATCGGCGCCGCCCCGGCAACGACCAGGATCACCGCGAGTACGCACGAATCTCTCATCAGCATCTATCTCCCTCGACCTACGCGTCCGCGGCTTCGATCGCCGCGAGCACGCGCTCGTCGCGAAAGGGCGGGCGGCGCAGACGAACGCCGGTCGCATCGTAGATGGCGTTGGCAACCGCCGCGATCAACGGCTTGCAGATCGCCTCGCCGGCTCCGTAGGGCGCCAGATCGGACCGCTCCGGATCGGGATCACCGTTCACCAGCACCACGTCGATCTCGGCCGGTGTGTCGGAGTGCCGGAGGCTGGGATGCGTCAGCCAGTCGACACTCGTGACCTTTTCGGTGTCGAACCGGACCTCTTCCCACAGGGCACG
>CBDUXW010000208.1:0-6084 GCA_965371275.1 uncultured bacterium
CCCTCGCTGCGTGCGCCTTGCGTACGCGCGCTTCTCGCCTCTCTGGGTGGCTCGATGCGCATAGGCGGGGAGTGTCGCCCGGCGTTAGACCTTGACCTGGACGTCGTCGCCCTCGAGTCGGACTTCGTAGGTATCGACGGATTCACCCGGGGAGTTGATGCACTCGCCGGTCGTGAGGTCGTATTGCCAGCCGTGCCACGGGCAGGTAACGGTGGTGGCGTTGCACGGACCGTCCGCCAGCGGGCCGCCTTGGTGGAGGCAGGTGTTGTCGAGGGCGTGGAACGTGCCGTCGATGTTGAACACGGCCACGGGGACGCCGCCCACCTCGAAGAGGCGCCCTTCGCCGCTCGGCACGTCGGCAGTCTTGGCGACGCTGATAAAATCGGACATGCGGCTTTTCCTCCTGTAGCCGAGACCCGTTGAGAAGTTCGGAGTATATTTTCTTGCCCGAGAATCGCGCGGATACTGTCATGGGTAATCAGGCGGGTCAAAAAGTCGACGCCGCAATCGCCCCCGACCGCATTGCGGCAGACGGGGGTTCGTTCAGCGGCGCCGTGCGCAACATGTTCGACGCGCTGGCGCCGCGCTACGACAGCTTCAATCACTGGGCCAGCCTCGGGCTCGACTACGGCTGGCGGCGTGCCACCGTACGGTCGCTTCAGCTTGCTGCGGATGCCGCGGTGCTCGACGTTGCCACCGGCACGGGAGACCTGGCGTTCGCTGTGGCGCGCCGCGCCCGCCGGGCGATCGGCTGTGATTTCGCCGCCGAGATGGTGTCGGTAGCCCGCGCCAAGGCCGGCCACACCAACAATGTGCAGTTTCACGTAGGCCGCGCCGAGCACCTTCCGTACGCCGGTGATCGATTCGACGGCGTTACCTCGGCCTTTGCCATGCGCAACGTCAAGCCCATGCTGGACGAGGTTTTGGGCGAGGCGGTCCGCGTTTTGCGGCCCGGCGGCCACGTCGCGATTCTCGAATTCAGCCGGCCGCGGTCCGCTCTCGTGCGCGTGCCGCACGGTCTGTACACGCGTGTCGTGATGCCGCGGGTGGGGCGACGGCTCACCGGTACCGCGGAGCCCTTCGAGTACCTGTACCGGAGTATCCAGGAGTGGGACACGCCCGAGCAGTTCGCCGGCCGTCTGCGCGCTGCCGGGTTCTCCGAGGTGAGCTACCGGATGATGGGATTGGGGACGGTAGCGCTGCACATCGGCCGCAAACCGTCTTGAACGGCACCCCGGGGATTCTTGCGGCACGCGGCCAGGAGCCCCCCTTCGGGAGTTCCGGGCTACCCCTTCGGAAAGGGTGCCTTCCCGATCAGCGGTGAGGTGCTCTTCACGCTTTCCGCCGCGTCCGCGACGACGGTGAGCGCATAGACGAAGGTCGACGTGGTGGGCGCGAAGCACATCGAGTCGTTGCACGCCTGATAGTCGAGCACGACCTCCAGGTTCCGATCGCCGAGTGCCGTTGCGGTTGCGATTTCCAGCTCGAGGCCGACGACGAACTTCCCCTCGTACACGGCGATCAGCTCATCGTCTCCCCAGGAGAACTTCAGCAGCTTGGCCTCGGGATAGAACGTTTCGGCGATGGCGATGCCGGCGTTTTCATTGATCGAAATCTCGACGGGAATCAACCAGTCATATGTCGGCGGGTTGGCGTTGGCATGCATGTCGGGGAGAATCTCGATCTCCACCGCCAGCCGAACCTTCGTGCCGCGTGCCACCGGAAATTCTTCGGCGACGACGTGCTTGATTTCGGCGCGTTTTGTCGTGCGAAGAAGCTGCCCGCTGCGTGCGCTTCCTGCGACCATGTCGTTGCCTGCCGACGCAAGCGGCGCGACGACAACGAGGCAGATGATCGCGACGACCACAGACTGTACTTTGATTCTCATGAGCCTACTGTAGCACTGGAACAGAGCCGGTATGCCGGCTCATCAGGGGTGGCGGCTAGCTGTCGTATCGTTGCCCCCGGGCCCCTGGGGGTTTGACTACGGGCCTCTAACCGGCCTCGGCTTCGCGCTTGGTGTTCAAGTCGTCGATGACCTTCTCCGCCACGTGCGCCGGCACGTCCTCGTAGTGTGAGAACTCCATCGTGTAGGTGCCACGACCGCCGGTCATCGAGTTGAGGTCGGGGGCGTATGTGAGCACCTCGGCCAGCGGAATCTGAGCCTTGATGATTTGCTGGTGATCCGCCGGATCCATGCCTTGCACGCGGCCGCGCCGGCTGTTGAGGTCGCCCATGACATCGCCCATGGCTTCGTCGGGCACGACGATCTCGATATCCATCACCGGCTCGAGCAATACCGGACGAGCATGCGGGGCAGCCTCCTTGAAAGCCAGCGAGCCGGCGATCTTGAAGGCGATCTCCGACGAGTCGACAGCGTGAAACTTGCCGTCCAGCAGGGTGCACTTGAAGTCGACGAGCGGGAAACCGGCGAGCACGCCGCGATCCGCGACCTCCCGAACACCCTTTTCCACGGCGGGTCTGAACTGCTGCGGAATCGAACCGCCGAAGATCTTGTCTTCGAACTCGAAACCCTCGCCGGTGCCGTTGGGAGAGAGCTCGATAGTGCACACACCGAACTGGCCGCGACCGCCGCTCTGCTTCTTGTGCCGGCCCTCCGCCTTGGCGGTGCCGCGCAGGGTCTCGCGGTAGGGCACGGTGGGCGGTTTGAGCGTCGTATGCACGCCGAAACGCCTCTCGAGCTTGGCGGTGGTGACCTCGACGTGTAGCTGGCCGAGTCCCGACACCAGCAGCTCGTGGGTCTGGGGGTCACGATCGACGATGATCGTCGGGTCTTCTTCGAGGAGGCGAGACAAGGCTTCGCTGATCTTCTCCTCGTCGGCCTGACTCGTGGGTGTGACGGCGAAGGAAATCGCCGCCTTCGGGAATTGCACCGGGTCGATGATGATCGGCTGCGACTTGTCGCACAGCGTGTCACCCGTATGGATGTCCTTGAGCTTGGCGACGGCGCATAACTGACCGGCGACCACGCTCGGCGTCGCGTCGTACTGCTTGCCCTGCACGAGCGTCAGGTTGGCGAGCTTCTCCATGGCGCCACTGCGCGGGTTCAACATCGGCGCGTCGCCGGCGGCGCGGCCCGAGAACACCTTCATCAGCGAGATGCGACCGGCATATGGGTCGGCAACGGTCTTGAACACGAGCGCCGCGAACTTGCCGTCGGCATCGACCGCCGCGCTCATTTCGCTGTCGTCGGCCGGGTTCTTGCCGGTGTAGTCGTTGCGCTCGTCGGGCGAGGGCAAGTAGTTGACCATGGTTTCGAGTACGCGATCGGTGCCGATGCCGTGCAGTGCCGAGGTGCATAGCACGGGGAACAGCAGCCGATCACGGACTGCCATGCGAATGCCCTTGGTCAGCTCCTCGGGCGTCAGGTCACCGTCCTCGAAGAACTTTTCCATGAGCTCTTCGTCGCCCTCGGCGACCATCTCGACGAGCGCCTCGCGTTGGCTCTGCGCCGCGTCCTGCAGGTCTTCGGGAATGTCGGCGGCGGGCGCCTTGCCGTTGCCGTCGTGATCGTAGGTGAAGGCCTTCATCTCGACCAAATCCACGACGCCCTTGAAGTCGTGCTCCTTGCCGATCGGCAACTGCAGGGCAACCGCCTCGCGGCCGTAGCGCTTCTGAATTGAGCTGAGCGTGCGCTGGTACGACGAATTTTCGCGATCGAGCCGATTGATGACGACGAAGCCGGGAGTGTCGTATTCCCTCGCGTACTGCCATGCCTTGTCCGTCATCACCTGGGGGCCTGAGACGGCGTCGACGACCAGGGCGAAGCCGTCGGCTACACGCACCGAGGCCTTGGTGTCGGGGCGGAAGACGCTGTATCCGGGCGTGTCGATGAAAGTGACGTGCTTGCCCTTCCAGTCGCAATGCGCAAGGGCAGCCTGAATCGAAATCTGGCGCTCGATTTCTTCCTCGTCGTAGTCGGTGGTCGCCGTGCCTTGGTCGACGAGTCCCATCCGGGTAACCGCCCCGGCTGAGTACAAGCAAGCGGACACGAGCGTCGTCTTGCCGGTGTCGCCATGCCCGACTACCGCAATATTGCGCAGATCTCCCGTCGTGATGTCTGCCATTGGAGGGCCTCCCTCGATAGCGTCAGAGCTGCTTTATGCGAGTCTCAGAGGTGCGAAGTTTATCATGCAAGGACAGCGCCGCCACTGGCGTTGCCGGGATGTCAGCCAGCTTTGTCGCGGCCACGGCGCAGCGCCTCGAGCAGGGCGGCGAAGTCGTTCGGTAACGTCGCCTCGAACTCCAGGCGCTCCCCGCTCACGGGGTGGTCGAGTCGCAAGCGGCGAGAGTGCAACGCCGGGCGTCCGAACTCGCGAATCAACGCGCGCCGGGCGCCGTCGGGGATGCCGCGCCACTGCGCCCCCGCATACTTCGGATCGCCGACGCACGGATGATGGATCGCCGCCAGGTGGACCCGCACCTGATGCGTCCGGCCCGTATGGGGCCTGACGTTCAGCAGCGCCAAGCCGCCGAAGTCTTCGGCGAAATCCCAGGCGGTACGCGCATCGCGCGGCCGGTCGGTGTCGGCGGAAATCTTGGTGCGGTCGGAACGGTCGCGGCCCACGGCGAGGTCCACTTCCCCGCTGGTCTCACGTGGGCATCCGTACACCAATGCGCTGTACTCCTTGTCCACCGTGCGTGCCGCGAACTGGTCCGACAGAGCCTCGTGCGCCGCGTCCGTACGCGCCACGGCCATCACGCCCGAGGTTCCCATATCGAGCCGATGCACGATCCCGGGGCGCTCGGTGCCCGCAACGCTCGACAACGACTCGCCGTACAGGTGCAACAGCCCGTTCACCAGCGTCACGTCGTGGTCTCCGGCACCCGCATGTACCACCAAGCCGGCGGGCTTGTTGATGATCACCATGTGTTCGTCTTCGTGGATGATCTCGAAGTCGACGGCCCGCGGCTGTGGGGCCGGCGTCGGCTCTTCGCGCGGGAGCTGCACGACGAGCTCCTGGCCGGGTTCGACGGGGAAGCTGGCCTTGAGTCCGGTGCGCCCGTCGACGGTCACGCTGCCGCGCACGATCAAACGCTGAACCTTGGTGCGTGACAGATCAAGAAGCACGGCGAGCAGCTTGTCGAGTCGCTCACCGGCGCTCTCTTCGGCAACGACGCCTCGAAAGACCGACGCGCCGTCGTGCCCTTCCTCCGGAATCGATGGGAGCTCGTTCAGGAAGCGCTCTCGGCCGGTTCGATGGAATCCGTCTCGCCCTGACCGCTCTTCAGACGGGCCAGCATGCCGAGGGCGACGGTGGCGCCGATAATGGCGATGAACTGCGACGTAGACATCGACCCGCCGAAGACGGTGCCGCGTGGGTCGGCGCGAAGAAATTCGTGGAAGAACCGCATGACCGCGTAGGCCAGCACGTAGGTCCAGAAGATCTGCCCATCGAACTGCTTGCGGCGGTAAAACCAGATCAGGAACGCGCCGAGCAGCAAATTGGTCGTTGTCTCGTATAGCTGCGTTGGATGCAGGGGGATGTTCAACGGCACGCCGACGAGTGTTCCGCTGTAGGTGTCGGTAAACGTGACGCCCCAGGGCAAGCTGGTTGCAATGCCGTAACAGCAGCCGGCGGCGAAGCAGCCGAGGCGCCCGATCCCATGTCCGATCGCCACCGCCGGGGCCGCGATATCGGCCACCTTCCACATGCTCAGATCATGGCGCCGCACGTACCACATGCAAGCGAGCACCGCGGCGGCGAAGCCACCGTAGAAGACTCCACCGGCCTGCAACAGGCTGAGGCCCATCCTGGTGAGGGCGCCGAGATAAGCGGCGAATCCACCGAGATAAGGATCGAGCGCCAGTCCCACCGAGCCGCCGCCCTCGCTGACCAACGTACGGAACTGGCGGGCGTAGATCTCCCAATCGACAACCAGCAGCAGGACCTTGGCTCCCACCAATGCCGCCAGGATCACGTACACGCCGATGTCGACGGCCATGTCGGGTTCCAGCCCCTCCCTGGGGGCCAGCCGCCGGGCGACGATAATGGCGACCAGAAAGGCGGTGACCAGCAGGACGCCGTAGGTATGAATCGTGATCGGTCCGACCACCGGCAG
>CBDUXW010000209.1:0-6084 GCA_965371275.1 uncultured bacterium
CGGATCCGTCCTTCGTGACCCCAGATGCCGATGAGGAAGTACATCGGCACCAGCATCAGCTCCCAGAAGAAATAGAAGAGGAACAGGTCGAAAGCCAGGAAGACGCCCATGATCCCGGCGATCGTGGCCAGCACGCAGAAGTAGTGGGCCCCGGGGGCACGCTCGATCTCGCGCCAGGAGGTCAAGACGGCGACGGTGCCGAGGATCCCCGTGAGCACTACGAACAGGATGTTGAGGCCGTCGAGCGCCAGGTGATATTCGATGCCGAAGCGCGGAATCCACGGCACTCGTTGCTCCAACACGGGGCCGGCCCCGCCGGCGGAGCCGACCGACACCCAAAGCGCGATCGACATCACCGCTACCGTCAGCATCGCAGCGAGGGCGATCCAGCGTGCCGCCTCGGGTTGCCTACGGCCGACGAGCCAGGCCGCGACGCCTCCCGAGAACGGGATCGCGATCAGTGCGCTGAGGGTTGCAGGCGACATCGGATCAGCTCCACATCCAGGCCAGGAGCAGCAGGGCTGTTCCGAGCACGATGCCGGCGGCGTAGGTCCGGAGCCGGCCGGTTTGTGTCAGCGACAAGAGGTGGTGGGAGGTTCGCGACGTGCTGATGATCACGTCGACGATGTCGTCGACCGGTTCGTGCCGCAGCCAGCGCGCCAGCGCGCGATAGGGCTGGATGACGAGCCTCGAGTACATGTCGTCGGCGCCCCAACCGCTACGCAGGAACATGATGGTTCCGTTCACTGCCGGTGAGCTCGCGAGGTGCTGTATCCAGTCGGGCCGGATGACGAACCAGTGATATGCCAGCATCATGCCGAGCAGGCTGAGCCCGGCCGACACGGCCTGCAGCATGATTTCGGCTTGGTGCGCCGCCTCGGAGGTCGCGAAGAGCTGCACGGCGTCGACCTCGTAGCGCGTCGTCGCCGGATCGAACACCGGCCCGAGGAAGTCGCTCACCGCCTGATAGCCGCCCAACGATTCCGGCATCTCGAAAAACCCCACCAGCAACGCTCCGGCGGCGAGCCCGATCAACGGGTAGAGCATGAGGTCGCGCGGCCGATGAATCTCGGCCTGCGACGCCGGGCCCGGCCGGCCCGAGAAGATCATGAAGTACCAGCGGAACGAATACAGCGACGTCACGCCGGCGGTGATCAACAGCAGTACAAGCAAGCCGGGGCGCGCAAACGATCCCTCGAGCGTCGCCCAGAGGATCGCATCCTTCGAGTAAAAGCCCGAGGTGATGAGCGGCAGGCCGGCCAGGGAGGCCGCCCCGACAGCGGCCAGCGCCGCGGTTCCCGGCAGGGCGCGGCTGCGTCGCAAGCCTCCCAGTCGGCGCAGGTCGGTTTCGCCGTGGGTCCCGTGGGTCACCACACCGGCGCTCAGGAACAGCAGCGCTTTGAAGAACGCGTGGGCCACGAAATGGAACATCGCGGCGGCGAAGCCGGCGACGCCGAGGGCGACGAACATGTAGCCGATCTGGCTGACCGTGGAGTACGCGAGCACGCGCTTGATGTCGTTTTGGGTGAGGGCTGCGCAAGCCGCGCCAAACGCTGTGATGCCTCCCACGGTGGCCACTGTCGCCAACACGGCGGGAGCCAGCAGGAACATCTCGTGCAGGCGGGCGATCAAGTACACGCCGGCCGTGACCATCGTCGCCGCGTGCAGCAGAGCGCTTACCGGCGTCGGCCCGGCCATCGCGTCGGGCAGCCAGATTTGTAGCGGCACCTGCGCCGATTTGCCGATGGCTCCAACCAGCAACAGGAGCGCCGCAACGCCGGCGATCGGGGCGCCGACGAACCACGTATCGCGTGCCGCCGCGACCAGCGAATCGATATGCAGTGTGCCGAACTGCCAGCCGAGCATCAGCAAGCAAACGAGCAGGGCAGCGTCGCCGATGCGCGTCACGATGAACGCTTTGCGCGCCGCCGCACCGTTGGCGGGATTCTCGTACCAGAATCCGATGAGCAGGTACGAGCACACCCCGACACCTTCCCAGCCCAGGTACAACAACAGCAGATTGTCGGCGAGCACCAGCACCAACATAGAGGCCACGAACAAGTTCATGGTGGCGAAGAAGCGCGCGTAGCCAGGGTCGTCGACCATGTATCCCGCCGCGTACAGATGGATCAGCAAGCCCACGCCGGCGATGACGAGCACCATCAATGCCGATAGGGGGTCGACTCTCAACGTGGCATCGACGCTGAAATCGCCGACGCTGAACCAGGTGTAGACGTGTTCGTCCAGGTACGGAGTGCCGTCGACCGTGTGATCTATGGCCCGTTGCGGACCGCCCGCCGCGAGCTCAGGAAACGCGTCGACCAGCAGAGGCCAAGTGCTCGACGCCGCCGCGACGAAGCTGACCAGCATGGCAAGACAGGCGAGGGTGCCGATCAGGCGTTTCCCGGCGCGTCCCGCCAACAACGCCAGGCTGATCGCGCCGGCAAGCGGGGCTGCGATCATCAGGGAAATGGTCATCGGACGGTCAGCCTCTCAAGGAGTCGAGCGCGTCGGCATCGAGCGTCGACGTTGTGCGGAAGATCTGCAGGATCAAGGCGAGACCGACGGCTACTTCGGCGGCGGCCATCGCCATGATGAAGATCACGAACGCCTGGCCGTCGGGCTGTTGCCACCGAGCCCCGGCGCCGACGAAGGCCAATGCCACGCCGTTCAGCAGTACCTCCAGCGACAGCAGCATGAAGAGCAGATTGCGGCGCAGCAGAACGCCGAAGGCGCCGATGCTCACCAGCAGCGCGGCGACGATGAGAACGTGGCTCGTCGGTATGGTTGCCATCAGTCGCGGGCTCCCAGATGGTAGGCGCCGAGCAGGCCCGCGAGTAGCAGTACCGAGGCGAGCTCAACGGCGACTACCCAGCCGCTGAACAGAAGAGCGCCGACCTCCCGCGGCCCGAAGACCTGTAGCACTACCGGTTCGGCATCAGTTCCCGCGAAGGCGATCACGCTGAGCACAGCGAGGCCGGCGGCGAGCAATCCGGGGACGATCCAAGCGCGCGGCGCCAGCCAGCGCCGTTCCTGCGCACGTGACTCCATCGGTCCGGCGACCATCATGATCACGAAGAGAATGACCACCATGATCGCGCCGGCGTACACGATGATCTCGAGCGCCGCGATGAACGGCGCCCCGAGAGCCACGAAATCGAGCGCCAGAGCGAACAACGCCAGCACCAGGTAGAGCACGGCGTGGAGCGGGTTCGTTCGTGTCACGGTCAGAAAGGCGGCGATCACGGCGAAGGCCGAGGCGATGTAAAAGACTACGGTCATGGCAACAAGTCTCGGATATCGACCGGCGGCTCCTCGTCGATCGCTTCACCCTTGTCCTTGCCGAGGATGCCGACGCCGGCGTGCCGGTAAAAGTTGTATTCGTGGTACTTGCCCGGGCCGTCGATGAGCAGGTCTTCCATCTCGTACACGAGACTGGTTCGCGTGTGCTCGGACATCTCGAAATCGGGTGTCAGCTGGATGGCGTAGGTGGGGCACGCCTCTTCACAGAAGCCGCAGTAGATGCAGCGCGCAAAGTTGATCCGGAACCACTCGGCGTAGCGCCGTCCATGCGCGTCTTCGGCCGCTTGCAGCTCGATGCAATCCACCGGACAGACCACGGCGCACAAATAGCAGCCGACACAGCGCTCTTCGCCGTCGGGGTCCTTGGTAAGCACGATGCGCCCGCGGTTGCGCGGCGCGATGGGGGAGCGCTCTTCGGGGTACTGGACGGTCGCCGGCCGACGGAACTGGTACTTGAAGATGATCCACAGGCCGCGCAGCAATCCGGCTGCGTCGGCGAAGCGTAGCTTTGTCATCGAGGTGCTCACGCTCACCTTCCGGCGCCGACGCGGGCGACTACGAAGGCGCCCGTGACCATCAGGTTAACCAGAGCCAGGGGCAGCAGGACCTTCCAACCGAACGCCATGAGATGGTCGTAGCGCAGCCGCGGCATGGTGGCGCGCACCCAAATGAACAGGTAGATGAACATGCCGACCTTGATCGCGAACCACATGGGCGCCGGCAACCACGGTCCGCTGCCGCCGCCGAGAAAAGCCGTCGTGGCAATCGAGCCGATGAGCATCATCCCCAGGTACTCGCCCAGGAAGAAGAGCGCGAACTTCATGCTGCTGTATTCGGTGTGGTACCCGGCGACGATCTCGTTCTCCGCCTCGGGCAGATCGAACGGCGTGCGCTTGAGCTCGGCGAGCCCGGCGACGATGAAGACGGCGAAGGCCACGGGTTGAACGACGAAGTAGGGCATGCCCTGCTGGGCGGCCGCGATGTCGCGCAGGTTGAACGACCCGGCGAGCAACACGACGCTGGCCAGCGACAGCCCCATGGCGAGCTCGTAACTGACCATCTGGGCGGCGGCGCGGACCGCGCCCAGGAGCGCGTACTTACTGTTGGATGCCACCCCGGCGAGGATGACGCCGTATACACCGATCGACGACAGGGCGAGAAAGAACAGCACGCCGATGTTGAGATCGACCAGGGCGCCGCCGGCGCTGAACGGCACCACGGCGAAGCTGACCAGTGCCGTGACGGCGAGGATGGCGGGCGCGACGAAGTACGGGACAGGATCGGCGAAGGGCGGGATCCAACTCTCTTTGGTCAGCAGCTTGATCGCGTCGGCGACGCTCTGCAGGAGGCCGAAAGGACCTACCCGGTTGGGGCCGCGTCGATTCTGAAAACGTGCGAGCAGGCGCCGTTCGACCCACACGAGCAGCGGTGCTACCACCAGCAGGATCGCCAGCGTGGCGAACATCTTGATCAAGACCTCGGCGGTCCCGGTCATGGTGTCGGCTCCGGCTCGCGAGAATCTCCGGCGGCCGCTTCGACCTCACCCGTGACCTCGATGTCGATGCGTTCGGGACTTTGCCACCAACGTGTCTCCGGATAGCCGGTGGGAACCGCAGCAATGTCAGTCGGCAGCGACGTATCGGTCGCGACGATGAGCTCGACATGCCGCGTCCTGTCGCCGTTGCGGAGCGCCAGCCGGTAGGTGCGGCCGGCTTCGATACCGAGCTCGGCGGCGCGGTCGGGATGCAACAGCAGGTACGGCGGCGGCGTCAGCTCGGCGATGGCGGGTGCGCGACGCGATAGCACCTCGGAACCGAAGATCTCCGCCGTGCCGCACAACAGCATGCCGCCTTCCTCTGTCGTGTCGGCGGCGGCGACCTGCACGTTTGCTGCAACCGGCGTCGGGCTGCCACCGTTGGCCGAAAATACCCGGCGCCCGGGATCGCCGCCGTGCAGCGGGCCGCCGACCTCGATCTGGAACTGGTTGATCGCTTCGTTGGAATTCCATCCAGGTGCCCATACCCGTGGCTGCAGCGCCGGCGGTGCCGCCCCCGGAAAACCCTCCATTGAAAAGGCCAGGGCGGTTTCGGTGTCGGTAACAGGCTCACGCCGCTGGGCCACGGCGTTGCGTCCCGAGAACCGGTGCGACATGCGCGGCATGGGTTGGTGCTCTTGCCGAAATCCGGCGGGCGGCGCCACCTCGGGCGCGGCTCCGAGCGCCGGATGTTGCGCGGCCAGCGCCGCGGTCACGTCGTCGAGATGCTGCCAATCGAGCGACGGCCCGTCTTTTCGAGACTCCGCCAGGACGTCGCGGAACAGGCTCCACGCCGGCACCACACCGGTCAGAGGTCGGAGAGCCGCGAAGAACCGTTGAATGCGACCTTCGTTGCTCACCAACGTACCGCTCGATTCCGGCACCGTGGCGACCGGCAGCACGTACGACGCAAGCGCAGCCGTCGACGTGATCACGTGATCGAGGACATACAGCGTATCGAGTTGCTGCAACGCCGCGGTGAGACGCTCGGCATCGGCGCAGCGGCTGAACAGGTCGTTTTCGCACACCACGAGCGCCGTGGTGGCGCCCGACTCGATCGACGCCATCAGGTCGTCGAGCCCCGGGCCCTCGCCGCCGTCCAGGAGCGCCACCCCGATGCTGTTGGCCTCGGGCGCCGCCAGGCAGAACCAAGCCGGCGACTCGCGGCGCGCGTTGAGCATATCCACCAGCTTCAGGATGGCTGCGGAAAGCGCCGCATCGCGGTGCTGGGTGCCGGTTACGATCAA
>CBDUXW010000210.1:0-6077 GCA_965371275.1 uncultured bacterium
GGGCGGTGGAGGTGGCAGGTGAGGTAGTAGCCGGCGGGTAGCTGGTTCAATTTTTTCGAATACCCGCCACCCTCCCACCTACAAAGCTCCCGCACCAAGTCTGCGTCATGGGCGCCTTTGCCGAGGGACCTCAGGAGACGCCGGAGAAGTCCCGGACTTGCGCCAGGTATGCTTCCCAGTTGCGGCGGGTCTCTTTCATCGAGTCGCCGCCGAACTTTTCCAGGCAGGCGTCGGCGAGCACCAAGGCCATCATCGCCTCACCGACCACCGCGGCTGCCGGCACGGCACACGTGTCGGTTCGTTGTACAACGGCATCGACGGCCTCACCGCTGGCTATGTCGACCGACGGCAGGGGTTTGCGCAGGGTCGAGAGCGGTTTCATGAACACGCGTAGGCGGAGCTCGCCGCCGTATGTAACGCCACCTTCGGTGCCCCCGGCCCGATTCGTCGGGCGTTCGAACGCTCGGGTTTCCGCGTCGTAGGTAATCGCGTCGTGAACCTTGGAGCCGGGCTGCCCGGCGGCCCAGATTCCGGCGCCGATCTCTACGGCTTTTTGCGCCGGAATCGACATCATCGCGTGGGCCAGGCGGGCGTCGAGCTTGCGATCCCACTGCACATGGCTGCCGAGACCGGGTGGAACGTTGCGTGCCGCCACCTCGAACACGCCGCCGAGCGTGTCGAGGTCGTCGGTAGCCGCGTCGATTGCCGCCATCATAGCCTTCTCAACTTTCGCATCGGCGCAACGCACCGGTGAGGCGTCGGCAGCCAGCATCGCTGCGAAGGAAGTTTCGGTGCTGTAGTCGACCTTGGCGGTGCCGATCTGAGTCACGTGGCTGGCCACCTCGATGCCGAGCTCGCCGATGAACTGTTTGCAAAAGGCGCCGGCGGCAACGCGGCTGGCGGTCTCGCGGGCGCTGGCGCGCTCGAGGATGTCGCGCAGATCGTCACGATCGTACTTGAGGCCGCCGGCGAGATCGGCGTGACCGGGGCGAGGCCGGGTGACGCGGCGCGGATCGGCGTTCGGCGACGCCTGATTGCCGCTCTCGGCGGTGGCTCCGTCATCGACCGTCGGATCGGGTGCAGTGGGCGCCTCGACACCCATCACGTGTTCCCAGTTCGGCCAGTCCTTGTTCTCGACCAGGTAGGCGATCGGGCTGCCGAGCGTTTCGGCGTGGCGAACGCCGCCGACCACACGTACCCGGTCGCTCTCGATCTTCATCCGTTTACCGCGCCCGTAACCGCCCATCCGCCGCTTTAAATCGGCGTCGACGCGGTCGAGGTCGACACGCAGCCCGGCCGGGAGGCCCTCGAGGATGCTCACCAGCATCGGCCCGTGAGATTCGCCGCCGGTCATCAATCTGAGGATGCGCAAGGACATGGCCGTAAGGGTATAGGAAGTGGATAGGGCCGGGCGGGGCTATAATCTAGTCGCCATGAAGGTTCTCAACAGGGAGCAGATGCAGGGTTGTGACCGGGCCGCCATTGATGATTTCGGTATCCCCGAAATTGTCCTCATGGAGAATGCCGGGACGCAGGTCGTTGAGTCGATGGAGGAGTTTTTCGACGCCGACCAACCCGAGTTGATCGCCGTGCTATGCGGCAAAGGCAACAACGGTGGCGACGGCTTCGTGGTGGCGCGCCACCTCCATAATCTGGGCCGCGTGGTGCGGGTCTATCTGTTCGCCGCCGCCGCCGATTTGAGCGGATCGGTGGCCGACAACCACCGCATGGCTGCGGCGCTCGGTGTCGACATCGTCGAGGTGACGGACGACGAGGAGTGGGCGGAGATTGCCGCGACGCTGGTGGGTTTCGATTGCATCGTCGACGCCTTGTTCGGTACCGGGGTCCAGGGCGCCTTGCGAAGCCCCTTTGCCGACGTCGTCGAGGATGTGAACGACTCCGGCGTCGCTGTCGTCGCCGTCGACCTGCCCAGCGGCTTGTCGGCCGACAACGGCGATATCGTCGGCCCGTCGATTGCCGCCGATCTCACGGTGACCTTCGCGGCGCCCAAGTGGTGCCACGTGTTTCCGCCGGCGTCGGAGTTGTGCGGCGAGCTCGGCATCGTCGATATCGGCATTCCGCAGACGTCCGTCGACGCCGTCGAGGGCGCCCTCGAGCTGGTCACGCCGGAACAATGTGCTGCCTCGCTGCCGTGGCGCGCGCCCGACAGCCACAAGGGAACATACGGAACGGTCCTGATTCTGGCGGGCGCTCCCGGGACCTCCGGAGCTGCCGTGTTGACCGCTCAGGGCGCGTTGCGCGGTGGCGCCGGGCTTATCAAGGTCGGCGTGCCCGACTCGGTGTACCCCATCGTTGCCGGCCAGCTCACCGAGCCGCTCGTCCTGCCTTTCGCCAGTGGTGACTCCGGGGGTATCGCGGCCAGTTGCGGCGCCGCCATCGTGGAGCTCGCCGGCGAGGCCGATGTCGTTGTCATCGGACCCGGAATCGGCTCTGCGCCGGAAACCGTCGAGCTCGTGCGCCGGCTCGTGGCCGACATCGGTGCACCGACCGTCATCGATGCGGATGGCCTCAATGCCTTCGCAGGAGCTGTGGACGAGCTCGCCGCCGGTGGACCGCCGCGCATCCTGACGCCGCACCCGGGCGAGATGGCCAGGCTTCTGGAAACCTCCACGGCCGCTGTGCAAGCGGACCGCGCGGCAGCCGCACACGAGCTGAGTCGGCGCAGCAACGCCACCGTCGTCCTCAAGGGCTACCGCTCGCTGGTGTGCACGCCGGCCGGAAATCTGGCGGTCAACCCGACCGGCAACCCCGGCATGGCCACCGGCGGATCGGGGGACGTCCTTACGGGATTGATCGCGGCGCTGGTGGGCCAGGGCGTTGCGCCGGGAGCGGCGGCGCGTACCGGCGCGTTCCTGCACGGCGAAGCAGGCGATCTGGCTGCCGCCGAGGTAGGCGAGATGGCATTGGCGGCGTCGGACATTGTCGAGGCACTCTCGGCGGCGATCGAAAGCCTCGACCGGGCGGTCTGACAGGACGTCTATCGTGCGCCGAAGCCGCGACTATGTAACCCGGAGCAGCGATGAGACCCACGACCTGGGACGTCGTCTCGGCGCGCGCCTGCGGGGAGGCGAGGTCGTGCTGCTTTTCGGACCACTCGGTGCCGGCAAGACGGTTTTCGTGCGCGGCCTGGCCGCCGGCCTGGGGCTCGACGTCGATGAAATTCGCAGTCCCTCGTATACGTTGATCAACGAACACGAGGGCAAGGTGCGCCTGTACCATGCCGACCTCTATCGGCTGAGTCCCGGAGCGCTGCCCGATCTGGGGCTCGAGGAACTGTACGGCGAGCAGCAAGTCGTTGCCGTGGAGTGGGCCGAGCGTCTCGAAGAGGCGGGCTGGGACCTCGGTGACGCCATCATCGTCGAGATCGACTTTCAATCTGACGACGATGACACGCGCATCATCATGCTCGACGCGCTGGATCTTTAGCTAGAGACCCGTGAGCAATGTGCCACGATCGGCGTGCGCTATAGGCGGAACGTCTGTCCGACGCGCGTCACGCCGAGCCCCGCGTTGCGAACGACGGCGTGTTCCTCGCTGTCGGAAGCCCACAAAGGGTTGGTGTTGTTGAGGTGGATGAACCATGTTTCGGGGTTGTCCTTGCCGGCGGCGGACCGTCGCTCCAACAGCTCGATCGTGGTGATCATGGGCGGGTGAGGCACGTCTCCTTGCGGTCGGTGTCCGAGCTCGTCGTAGCTGAAGAAGCTACCGTCGAGCAGCGCGATATCGGTGCGATCCAGCCACGTTTCGAAGGGCACCGTCCAACCTTCCCAAACGTCGGCATCCGGTACGTACAACAGGCTTCGCTCGGGCCCCTCGATCAAGTAGCCGAGCGTGTCGGCGAACTCCTGGCGGTGCACGACGTCCACGGGGGTGACGCGGATCCGGGGTGTCAGCGTGACCGTACGCCCCGGTTCGAGCGGCCAGGCTTCGACGTGGTCGTTGTCGAACAGGAACGCCCACGGCTCGTTGGCGCGCAGGTAGTTGAGCATCCGGGTCGACGCATACAGCGGCAGATCTCGGCTCGCCGCGCCTTCGCGCCCGGTGTGAATCAGCCCCGTGTAATGACCCATATGGGCATGGGTCAGGAAGACGCCGTGCAGATGCTCTTCGAGACGCAGGGAACCGGTCGGACGTTGTTCTCCCTCAGGGTGAAGCAGCAGGTCGCCGACCTGGTCGATGAAGTCGGGCGTCGCGTCGATGAGAAAGCGCCGCCCGTCCTGCGGATCGACGATGCCGAGTGACGCCACGCGGGGCCGCTGTCGAAGCCCCTGGCGCACGGCCTCACAATTGGGGCTGAAACAGTTGACCTGGGGGACGCCGGCGTCCTGCGCCGTGCCCAGCACGAGCACGTAGGGCGCTTCGTTTTGCGCGGAGAGGCGCGTGAAGGCTGTGGCGACGGGGAGCGCCAGCGCTCCGCCGACGAAGCGGCGTCTGGTGAACTGCCTATTCGACGCGGTAATTGGGTGCTTCCTTCGTGATCTGCACGTCGTGGACGTGCGCTTCGCGGAGTCCGGCAGCGGTTACCTGCACGAACTGAGCCTGGCTCTGCATCGCGTCGATATCGGCGCAGCCGCAGTAACCCATGCCGGCGCGCAATCCGCCGATGAGCTGGTGGATGGTTTCGGATACGGGGCCCTTGTAGGGAACGCGTCCCTCGATGCCCTCGGGCACCAGCTTGGCCTCCTCGACGTCCGGCTGGAAGTAGCGGTCCTTGCTGCCGCTTCGCATGGCGCCGACCGAGCCCATGCCGCGGTACGCCTTGAACGCCCGCCCCTGGAAAAGCTCGATCTCGCCGGGACTTTCGTCGGTGCCGGCGAGCAGCGAGCCGACCATGACGACGTCGGCGCCGGCGGCGATCGCCTTGGCGATATCTCCGGAGTACTTGATGCCGCCGTCGGCGATGATCGGCGTGTTGTGGTGCTTGCCGACCCGGGCGCAGTCGGCGATGGCGGTGACTTGGGGAATCCCGGCGCCGGCCACGATCCGCGTCGTACAGATTGCCGAAGGGCCCATGCCGACTTTTACGGCGTCGACGCCGACTTCAATCAGGTCCCGGGTGGCGGTGGCGGTGGCAACGTTGCCGGCGATCACGGCGATGTCGCCGAACTTCTTCTTCACGTCGCCGGCGGCGGTCAGCACACCCTCGGAATGGCCGTGCGCTGTGTCGACCACGATCACGTCGACACCGGCGTCGACCAGCGCTGCAGCCCTTTCCATTGATTCTTCGGCGACACCGATCGCGGCGCCGACGCGCAGCCGTCCGAGTGCGTCCTTCGAGGCGTTCGGGTAGTCGATCGCCTTCTGGATGTCCTTGACGGTGATCAAGCCCTTGAGTTGGCCGCTGTCGTCGACAACGAGCAGCTTCTCGATTTTGTTGCGGTGCAACAGATCGACGGCCTGATCGAGAGTTGTTCCGGGCGGTACCGTGACCAGGTTGTCGTGGGTCATGAGCTCCGACACCAGGCGACTGTGATCTTTCTCGAAGCGCAGATCGCGGTTGGTCAGAATACCGGCAACGCGGTTGTCCTTTTCGGTAACCGGGACACCGGAGATCTTGTACTTCGCCATCATCTCCAGCGCCTCACTGATCGGTTGCTGTGGGCCGATCGTGATCGGGTCCACGATCATGCCGCTCTCCGAGCGCTTGACCTTGTCGACCTCGTCGGCCTGCTCTTCGATCGTCAAGTTGCGATGGATGATGCCCAGGCCGCCCTGTTGGGCGACGGCAATCGCCATGCGGGACGCGGTCACGGTGTCCATCGCCGCCGACAGCAACGGTAAGTGGAGCCCGATTTCGGAGGTGAGGCGCGTGCTGGTATCGGCCTGTGACGGCAGGATTGCAGAGCGAGCGGGGACCAGTTGGACGTCGTCGAAGGTGAGAGCTACCGGTGTGTTCTCCCCGAGCATTTAGACTCCTGCTGGGTTGCCGCGCGAGTGATACCTGAATGGTGCTGGGGGCCGCCAGGCCGGGCCGCGTCTAATTGCGGCAAGGTACACCAACGGTGGGAATTCGCAAGCCTTCAGCGCCCGCAACACTTCTTGTACTTCTTACCGCT
>CBDUXW010000211.1:0-6059 GCA_965371275.1 uncultured bacterium
TCCTGAGCTCTTGCCCAGCGCGTTCTTCGCCAGAACCGTCGCCGCACGCGCGATGTCGCCGCGCGACAGGAGCCCGAGCTTGAGAAAAGAGCCACCGATGAGCTCCTCTTTGTCGTAACCGATCAGCTTCTCGGCGGCGGGGTTTCCGTCGATGAACGTTCCCTTCAGATCGTTGACGTAAACGGCGCCGGGCGTGTGCTCGAAGATCAAGCGCAGCCGCTCATGGTCAACGGCCACGCGCTCCAGCTCGGCGACCCGCAGGCGCAGCTCCTCAAGCTCCAGCAGCAACTGATCTTGCGTACGTTCGCGACTTTCCATGGAAGAATGAATCTATGCCTTGGCCGGCCGAGGTGAAAGTATTCTGCATCTGGATACGCCCGATCATTCGACAAGCACGAAGGAGCAGTGGTGATGTTCATCGCAATGAACCGATTTCGCGTGGCGCTGGGGAGCGAAGAGGTATTCGAGGAGCTGTGGCGCCAACGCGACTCCTACCTCGACGATGTTCCGGGCTTCCAAGAGTTCCACCTGTTGCGAGGACCGACCGACGAGGAGTGCACGCTCTTCGCCTCTCATTCCGTGTGGGCATCGCGGCAGGCATTTGAAGACTGGACTGAATCGGAGTCGTTTCAGAAGGCCCACTCGCGGGCCCGGGCACCGCAAGGGACCTACCTGTCGCATCCGGAGTTCGAAGGGTTCGAAGTCGTGCTCTGAGTTTCGCGTCGGGGCGCCAACTCGACCCGGCTCGTGCACGCTCCGTTCACCGGCTCGCGTTCTTCGGAATCGACGCTAGAATAGTCGAGCATGAGCGACGCCCAGATCGCCGTCATCGACTTCGGCGGACAGTACGCCCACCTGATCGCAACCAAAGTGCGGCGCCAGGGCGTGCTCGCCGAAATTCGGCAGCCCGACGACCCCATCGAAGCATTCTCCGGCTACAAGGGAATCATCATTTCGGGCAGCCCGGCGCTCGCCTCGCAGGGCGAAGATTCCGACTATACGCGGGCCATCTATGACCTCGACGTGCCCATCATCGGCTTCTGCTTCGGCCACCAGGAGATCGCCAAGCATTACGGCGGCGAGGTCGTCCACGGCGGCCGCGAGTGGGGCAAAGCCGACCTGCATTTGATCAACGGACACCCCTTGTTCGACGGGTTGGGCCCCGTCGAACAGGTGTTCATGAGCCACTATGACTCGGTGGTGAGCGTCGGCGAGGGGTTCGAAGAGCTCGGCTACAGCAAGGCCACCCAGGACACCGAAGGGCACCGCTTCGCCGCCATTGCCTCCGATTCGCTGCATCGTTACGGGGTCCAATTCCACCCCGAGGTCGACGACACGATCAACGGCAGCGTCATCATCGGTAACTTCGTGACCAAAATCTGTGGCTGTGCGCCGACGTGGTCGATGGAGAGCTACCTCGACGAGCAGGAGGAGCGCATCGCCGAGCACGTCGGCGACGGCTCCGTGTTCCTGCTCGCCTCAGGAGGCGTCGATTCGACGGTCGCCGCGGTGCTCATCAACCGCGCTCTCGGCGCCGAGCGGCTGCACCTGCTGCACATCGACAATGGCCTGATGCGCAAGAACGAGAGCGCCCAGGTAATCGATTTCTTCCGCGAGCTCGGCCTCGGCGACAACCTCGAGTTCGTCGACGCGTCCGATCGCTTCCTCGACGCCCTCGACGGCATCATCGAGCCCGAAGACAAGCGCCGGATCATCGGCGACACCTTCATCGACGTGTTCAACAGCGAGGCCCAACGCCTCGGCATCGGCGAGTATCTGCTCGGCCAGGGCACGATTTACCCCGACACCGTCGAGACCGGGGGAACGAAGCGGGCCGACACCATCAAGACCCACCACAATCGGGTGCCGATCATCGAGCAGATGATCGAGGAGGGTCGCGTCGTGGAACCGTTGGTGGAGCTCTACAAGGTCGAGGTTCGCGAGCTCGGCGAGCGCCTGAAGATCGCGTCGCATCTGATCCACCGCCACCCGTTCCCCGGCCCCGGCCTCGGCGTTCGGCTGCTGTGCAACAGCGGCGAAGACGATCGCAGCGGTTTCGACGACATCGAGCCGCAGATCGCCGCGACAGCCACGAGCTTCGGCCTCGAAGCGCTGGCGCTGCCGATTCGCTCGGTGGGCGTGAAGGCCGACCTGCGTGCCTACGAGCATCCGGTCATGCTGAGTGGCGAGGTGTCGTGGGATGCGTTGATTCAGGCAACGTCGGCGATTACCGCCGAGATCCCCGGAATCAACCGTTGCGTGTGGAATCTGGCGCCGCAGGCGCCGACCGCGGCACATGCCGTCCACGGAACCGTTACCCGCGGCCGGCTCGACCTGCTGCGCGAGGCCGATCACATCGTCATGCAGGCGCTGGAGCACCACGGTGTCTACGACCAGATCTGGCAGTGCCCCACGGTGCTCGTGCCCCTCAGCCTGCGTTACGCGGACAGCTCGGAGGAGGGCGAAACGATCATCGTCCGACCGGTGCACTCACAACGGGCGATGACGGCGCGGCCCGTCGAGCTTCCGAGCGAGCTCCTGAGCGAGCTACGCGCGAAGATCCTCGACCTGCCGGGCATCACCGGTCTCGGCCTCGACATCACGTCGAAGCCGCCGGGAACGATCGAGTGGGAGTAGGTAGTATGGGCGCTCGCCGCCGTAACAGGTGAACGCACCCACTACACCCACTACGCCCACTACATGAATCAACTCCTCGAGAGGTATCTCCACCGGGCCGGCACCAGGTACGGAACGGTGTTGCTGCTCACCCTGCTCCTGTGGTTCGCGGTCTTTCTCGGCCTCTTCTTCTACGCCGCCGGCCTGGCCGCCATCGGCGCCGCCCGCGTCACCATCGCGGCCTGGAGGGGAACGTACGCCGAGATCGCCATGGCCGCTGTGCTGTGGTCGCTGATCGGTATGATGATCCCGGTGGTACGAGGATTTCGTTCGGTGTGGCGCGAGCGCAACGAGCAGCGCTACAAGGCAAGCGCCGCGCTCACGGTCCTGGAAACAAGGCTGCTTCCCGACGAGGGCCGCAAGGCATACATCGAGAGTCCACAAGAGCGTCTCGCTCTGCACACCCTCGAGATGCTGGAAAAGAAGGTGCTCGGCGAGATCCAGTCGGAGGATATGACCCTCGAGGAACGGCTCCTCGAGCTCGACCGGCGACGCGAGGAGGGGAGCCGTCCGTCCTGACCGCCCGTCGCAAGCCGCCTACTGGTGGCCCGGGTCGCGGGCCGCTAGGCCGGCGCCTGGAAGAACTGCACGCCGTGCAACACCGAGACGAGGATCGCCAGGGCGTTCAGTACCAGGCAGACGACCCCGGCGAGCAAGTGTGCCGGTGTTTCGTCGCGCATCGGATCGAGCAGGCGCGCCGTCGCATAGCCTCCCGCGAAACCGCCGAGGTGAGCCCAGTTGTCGATGAACCGGACCAGCAATCCGATGACGACGAACATCAGCACCCAGCGCCAGACCTGGCGGCTCTGCTCCGTCTGCCCGGTGCGGTTGCCGTAAACGATCAACGCCCCGAACAGGCCGAACAAAGGCGCCGAGGCGCCGATGGTGAAACCGGCCCCGGTGAACGGGAACGGCAGAGGGAACACGCCCATCACCGATGTCAACGCAAATCCGGTTGCCGACGAGATCGTGTAAATAATGACCAGGCGGCCGACGCCGTAGAACTCACTGACCAGCGGCATGATCTGCCGCAGCCAGTACATGTTGAAGAAGATGTGCAGCAAGCTGCCGTGCAGCCAGGCGGCGCTGAGCACCGTCCACCACCGGCCGGCGCCGAACACCGGGATCGCACCGCTCGCCCCGAACAGAAACAGCGTTTGCGAGCTCGGCGACAGGAAGTTGAAAATGCCGCCGCCGCGAATCGCCGCCGGATTGCCCAGCAAGGTGATGGCGAACAGCGCCACGCACACAACGAGCACGAGTTGCGTGAAGCCGAAGTCGAGCCCCAGCCTCTGAAGCAGGGGCGCGAACCCCCACAGGCCGGGATGCTTGCGACCACAGCTGAAGCACTCCTTGTCGCGCACTCCCGCGAGCCGCCCACAGCTCGGGCACACCACTGATCCGGTTGTCGGCCGGTTGAAGATCACTCACCTCCGCTGTTCATGAGCGGAGAGCATGCCACACCTGCGGTGGCTGATTTTTCGTTGCGTCAGAGCTCACCGAGAGGGCGTCGCGTGCTGTCGTCGAGTTCTTCGACCATGCCGACCGCCGGCGCATCAGTACTCGCTGGGACGCAGGCGGCGTATCCAGGCGCGGGCGCCCGTTACGGGATCTTCCGGCAGGTCGAGGCGGGCGATGGACCCGTTGCCGTCGACGTACACCGCTGAGAACGGCGCCGGGACGTCGAGTTTCCAGACATCTACGGTGCGACCGCCGAGATCCAGCTGCAGCGGGTCGTCGCCGGCAACGAGGCGAAAGTCCTGCACCGCGATCTCGGCATCGTTGAAAGCATTCGGTCCGCCGCCCAACAGGACAGCAATGGGAATGCCGCCGACGGCGAGGGGGCTGCTCCGCTGCGCCGGATTTCCCATCAACAGGTCGAGACGCATGCCCGTCGGCGCCAACACGAAGAAGTCGAGGGTGCCGGTTCCTGCCTCCCAGAGCGACGGCATGGTGAGGTTCAGCAGTCCGGGGTTGGCGAAGATGAGCTCGCGGCCCCGACAGATCTCTTCGATCTCGTCCGTGCCGCCGCCACTGGTCGCGCCGCGCCCAGCGTTACCCTGCTCCACCCGGCGCGCCGCCACAGCGAAAGCCCGGGCGCAATCGGCGTCAATCGGCGTGTACAGGTACAACCCCGACGGCACGCTGGTCCTGATACCGGGGTAGTCCCCGAGCTTGACCTCTTGATCCTTGAACTTGCCGCCGGTGAGCTCCTTACGGTACTTGTCCTCGTCGTAGAGATACTCGATGGTGTAGCCCACGTTGCCCGCCGCCGTCGTGCGCTCGGACGTGAAGTTCACCTCGAGCGGAAAGCCATAGGCGTTGATCACGACCTCGGCGATCGCTTGCGCCCGCGGCGCGCCGCCGGCCCGCGTCAGATCGAGGTACGTCAGGTCGAACACCCCCGTCGCGGCGCTCTCGTCGATCGCCTCGAGCCGCAAGGTCCACTGGACAGCGGGTCCACCGGCGCCACCCTCCCACTCGAGCGCATAGCGCACCTCCTCGCCCAAGCGAAAGCCCAGGAACGAGTCTTCGGCGACCTGCCCTGCCGGAGCGAAAACGAGCGTCGCGACGAAGATCGCCAGCAGCGGATTCGACATCTAGCTATCCTCGACCGGCTCCAGGCGCACGATCGGAGTCGAGTCGCGGGCGCCGCCGACCATGGCCAGGTAGATATAGCCGTCCGGCCCCTGCCGCACGTCGCGGATGCGCCATATGTCGTTGACCAGCGTCTCCTCGATCACGACCTGCTGCCCATCCATGGTGAGGCGGGCAAGCTGACGGCCGTCGAGGCCGCCGGCAAAGATGCTGCCGCGCCAGTCGGGAAACTTGTCACCGGTGTAGATCATCAAGCCGGACAGCGCGATCGACGGCACCCAGAAGTGCACCGGCTGTTCCATGCCGTCGCGGTGGGTTCCCTCGTGAATCCGCAAGCCCGACCGGTAGTTCACGCCGTAGCCGATCACCGGCCAACCGTAGTTGAGGCCCGGGCGGATCAAGTTGAGCTCGTCGCCCCCCTGCGGCCCGTGTTCGGTGGCCCAGACGTCTCCGGTTTCCGGGTGGATCGCCAGCCCCTGCGGATTGCGATGGCCGTAGCTCCAGATCTCGGGGCGCGCCCCGTCCACATCGACAAACGGATTGTCGACCGGAACGCTGCCGTCGTCATGCAACCGGTTGATCGTGCCGTGGTGGTTCGAAATGTCCTGGGCGGGATGCGCTTCCAGGTCGCCTCGCGACGGAACCTGGCGCTCGCCGACGCTAACGAACATGTAGCCGTCGCCGTCGAAAGCGATTCGCGAACCGTAGTGGCCGCGCCCCTCGCTGACCGCTACGAAGATCTCCTCGACGTCCGTCAACCGGTCGTTCTCGAAGCGCCCGCGCAC
>CBDUXW010000212.1:0-6058 GCA_965371275.1 uncultured bacterium
CCCGGGGGCCGAACCGGGTGGCGGTGGCTACGTGGCGCAGCGGATGCTGGCGGCGCGCAACGAGAAGGAGGCCGTCTATTCGACTTTGTGGTTCAACATCGCCCACTATGCGCTGCGGCCGTGGCCGTGGATCATCGTGGCGCTTGCTTCGTTGCTCGTGTACCCGACCCTCGCATCGTTGCAGCAACAGTTCCCGCAGATGGATCCGTCGCTGGTGCGCCACGACCTTGCCTACCCGGCAATGCTCATCTTCCTTCCTCCGGGGTTGCTCGGCTTGGTTGTGGCCTCTCTGGCGGCCGCCTATATGTCGACAATCAGCACGCACCTGAACTGGGGAGCGTCGTACATCGTCGACGACTTTTACCGGCGTTTCATCGCGTCGGACGAGAGCGACGCCCACTACGTCATGGTTGCCCGCATGTCCACGGTGGTCCTGATCGTACTGGCATCCGTGGTCGGCCTGTGGCTCGAGAATGCGATGCAGGCCTTCCAGATCCTGCTGCAAATCGGCGCCGGGACCGGGCTGATCTTCTTGCTGCGCTGGTATTGGTGGCGCATCAACGCCTGGGGCGAGGTCGCCGCCATGGTGGTTTCGTTCAGCATCGCGCTCTATTTCGGCTTTCTGCACGAGCCGCTCGGGTTCCCGGCATGGGGGGCGTCCACGCAGCTGATCATCGGTGTGGCCGTTACGACCGTCGGGTGGTTCGCCGTTACCATGCTGACGCCGCCCACCGACGCCGCCACGCTGCGCCGCTTCTACGAGGACATTCGGCCTCTGGGACGTGGTTGGGCGCCGATCGCCTCCGAGGTCGGCGGCGGGACGCCTGCGGGCGAGAGCCTGAGCGCGGCATTCCTGGCCTGGTTTCTCGGGTGCCTGGCAGTGTATGCGGCATTGTTCGGTACGGGATACCTACTGTATGGCTCGTATGCGGCGGCTCTGGTCGGTTTCGGCATATTCGCCGTGGCGGCGTGGTCGTTGACCAGGGTATTGCCGAGAGTCGGCTTCAGTGGATAACCTGGGATAGGCGTCTTCCGCCGGTGCGGGGAGCCGCAGAGGCGCTCGGGAAAAGGGGTTTTGCCGCGATCCCGCCGCCTGCGTAGTATTACGCGCAGGGGACTGGCGCTACCGGCAGTCGATACGCCGGTTCGGCCTGGCAACCCGGGCTGCGAACAGAAAGCAGAGCGCATGTCGGACGAAGACCGTCAGGATGTGGAGCGCCGCGCTCACCGCCGCGTCGGACTCACTTCTCAGAGCATCGAGATCGAGGCTGGCGCTGACGAGGGCGGCGAGCATTCCGAGGCAGCCACGTCCAGCGGCGAGACGCTGGACGTCAGCCGGCAGGGTCTACTGGCGCAGGTCGACACCGAGATCGCCGTGGGGACGCTGTGCATCGTGCGGTTCATCGACCCGGCGAACCAGTCGCGCGACTACGAAGCCCGAGGTTTCGTGCGTCGCTCACGCAAAGGCCCCGACGGGGCTCTCATCGGCATCGAGTTCGAAGCACCGATGGAATCGGTGCGCGAGCCCGGCGCGGACGAGCCTGTCGAGGTGTCCAGCCTCGCCGCCTCCAAGATCCTCGTGGTCGACGACGAGCCGAGCATCGTGGAGCTCCTGTACCGTTTCTTGAGTCGGCGCGGCTGCCATGTCAGCACCGCGACCAACGGCGAGCAGGCGCTCGAGACGCTTCGTCAGGGCCGTCAGGACATGGTGATTCTCGACCTGAAGATGCCGGGCATGGATGGGTTGGAGGTACTTCGACAGATTCGCGAAGAGAATCTCGATGTGGGCAGAATCTGGGCCATTTCGGGCTACGCCACCGATACCGAAGCACGCGAGGCGTTGCGCCTGGGAGTCGCCGATTTCATCAACAAGCCGCTCGATCTCAAGTACCTGGAATGGAGCCTGCAGCTACAAAAAGCTGCTCTCTGAGGCGCTCGGGCAGGGCTCCGTCTTATCTCGACAGCGGCGCCGGATCGTCAAAAATGCTATCCGGCAGATCGTCGAACACCTGAATTTCCCAGTCGATGTCGCGGCCGCGGCTGGTCGATAGCATGATGTCGCCGAACTGCTGCCAGCCGGACCATTCGTTGGTGAAGCGCGGTTCCGGGTCTTCGCGATTCGTCCAGTGGGTCCACTGCTCGACGAGGCCGGTGTCCTTGGCGACGAATATCTCGTACTTGTTATTCGGCGTCACCCCGACCTCTTCGAAGGTGAGCTCGACCACGTCCGCCGGGCGTCCGTCCTCCATGGCTTTCTCGCCGATGTAGCGCAGGTTGGTTCCCGGGTCGCGCAGCTTGTAGGGCATGAACATCCAGTAGCTGTCGTTGATCCACGAGCGCCGGGCCCGGTTGAGCTGGGCGGCGAGATCGTCCGGGTCGGTGACCTCTTCGCCGTTGCGCCAGACGCGCCCGTTCCAGTCGTTGATGTTGATCAGCATCACCATCGCATCGCCGTCACGAGTCGTTGACTCGATGCGGTGCCGGCCCGTCCACTTGTCCCAAACATGAAGGTTGCGGCCGAAGAACTTCCAACTGATGTAGCGGGTGTTATTCCAGGCTTCTTCGCCGCCCATCGCTTCGGTGGTGCGCTCGGCGACTTCGATCGCACGCTGATTGGACTGCGCCGGCGCCGACACGGCGGTGATGGCGATGCCCAGAATCGCGGTAAGGGTGATGATCGTCAGCAGGGGTCGAATGGCGCGCATGATCACCTCGCGGATTGAGACAGGGTACTGAAGCACTTCCGGGGACACTGGATCGTGAATGTACGCCATCGGGCGAGAGGGCAGAAGGGTGAGAGGTAGGGAAATAGCAACTAATAGGCACGAAAGAGCAGAAATAACCGATACAGAGCTATGAGTGCTGTCATATATCTTCAAGCGACTAAAAAGGGGTAGAACTGTGTCCGCGACTCGGCTTCCATAGAGCCATCGAGCGAGTCGGGCAGAGCTGACCGGCGGCCGGTTGCCGACGGCGCAGCGAAGGCGTTGTTGTCCGGGTCCCCCCGTTAGTAAACGGGAGGCATAAGGAGAATGAGCATGCGCAGATACCGCAAGTTCGGGAAGACGCTTTTCGTAGTGTGCGCGCTGGTGTTGATGGCGCAACCGGCGTTTGCCCAGGAAGCAGCCCCGTCGGAAGAATCCCCGCAGCAGAATGTGGTCAACCCGCCGGCCCAGGCCATGGCGGTTGCCCCCCCCGGCGGACACAACCTGGAAGCTTCTTTCTTCATCGGCGGACTCGCCGGTGGTGACCTGGTGGCGATTCTCGGCGGCGATTTCTCGCTCTCGGGGACGCTCGACAACGGCCGTGCCTACGGCGCACGCATCGGCTACTATCGCTGGCCGTTCGGCGTCGAGGGCAGTTTCACGCACAGCAATGCGGGACTGCAGGCCAACGCCAGCATCGCCGGCGTCGACCTGACGCTGGGCGCCCGCGTGCGGTACTTAGAGGCCAACGGCTTGCTGCTGCTCATACCAGGTCGGGTACAGCCGTTCGTCACCGGCGGTGGCGGCTATCACTCGTACGTGTTCACCGACGTGGCGGGTCTCGAGCTCGCGAAGTTCGGCTGGAACTTCGGCGCCGGGCTGAAGGTCAACATCGCACGCCTGTCGTTTCGCATCGACCTTCGTGACCACCTGACGCCGAACATCACCGCCCAGGATCTGGGGGTCGACGAAGCGCTCGCAAACATCATCGGGCTCAACGACCAATCCGTGCACAACGTCGAGCTTTCCTTCGGGCTCGGCATCAAGTTCTGATCCGGGTCATCCGGAGCAAGCTCCGGATTGACGTTGCCGGCTGCACGGCGAATACTCCGGTCTCGTACCCAAGCAGGCCGTGGTGAGAGTGTGCCCACCACGCCTTCACCACCGCCTGCCAGACTGTCTTTCCCTGGAGGTTCGCCATGCTGTCGGCCTTTCGTCGTCTGACCCTTTCCCGCCAAGCGTGGCGCGCCTTGCTGTGCGCGCTGGTTGCCGTCGTTTCAGCCGCGGCAACGATCGGCGCCGTGGCTGCGCCTGCGGCGGGGGGCCAGGCCGTGCCCGACGAGTATTTCGAAGGCATGCGCTGGCGCAACATCGGGCCGTTCCGTGGCGGTCGATCGGTAGCGGCGACGGGTGTCGTCCAGGAGATCGACACCTTTTACTTCGGCGGCACGGGAGGCGGTGTATGGAAGACGACCGACGGCGGTGAGGCGTGGAACAACGTCTCCGACGGGTTCTTCAACACGGGATCCGTTGGCGCGATCGCCGTCGCCGAGTCCGACCCCAACGTCGTCTACGTCGGGATGGGGGAGCACGCGGTGCGCGGCGTGGCCACGTCCCATGGCGATGGTGTGTACAAGTCCACCGACGCCGGCCGCACGTGGAGTCACCTGGGCCTCGATCGCTCGCGGCATATCGCCCGCATCCGCATTCATCCCCGAGACCCCGACCTGGTGTATGTGGCCGTGCAGGGGGCGGTCTACGGCGACTCTGAGGATCGCGGCGTGTATCGCTCGAAGGATGGCGGCGCGACGTGGGAGAAGATTCTCTACGTCGACGAGCGCTCCGGCGCCGCCGAGCTGGCGATGGATATGACCAACCCGCGCATCCTGTACGCGGCGTTCTGGGACCACCGACGTTGGCCGTGGATGGTCGAATCGGGTGGTCCGGGCAGCGGCATCTGGAAATCAACGGACGGCGGCGACACCTGGGCGGAGATCAACGACGGATTGCCGGAACTTATGGGGAAGATCGGCGTCGATGTGTCGCGCGCCAATCCGGACCGCGTGTTCGCGATCGTCGAGGCGGAGCCGGGGCAGGGTGGGCTCTACCGCTCCGACGACGGCGGCGATAGCTGGCAGCACATCAACGGCGAACGCATCATCCAGACGCGTAGCTGGTACTACATGGAAGTCTTTGCCGACCCGGCGGATGAGAACACCGTGGTCGTGCTGAATGCGCCGTTCCTGCGCTCGATCGACGGCGGCCGCACCTTCGAGAACGTGCAGGTGCCGCACGGTGACAACCACGATCTGTGGATCAACCCGAACAACAACCGGGTAATGATCAACGCCAACGACGGCGGCGCCAATATCTCGTTCAACGGCGGCCGTAGCTGGTCGACCCAGCAGAACCAGCCGACGGCGCAGTTCTACCGCGTCAGCACCGATAATCTGTTTCCCTACACGGTCTACGGCGGCCAACAAGACAACTCATCGGTGGCCATCGCATCGGCGGCGCCGGGCGGCATCGGCTGGAGCGACTTCTACGCCGTCTCCGGCTGCGAGAGTGCGTACCTGGCGTTCAACCCGGATGACCCCGAGTACATCCTCGGCACGTGCATCCAGGGGATGATCGACATTTGGGACCGCAAGACCCGGCAGGTGAAGCCCATCCGCCCGTACCCCGAGCTGAGCCTCGGCGTCGATCCGGCCGACCAGCGCTATCGATTCGACTGGAACAACCCGGTGGTCGGCTCGCCGCACGATCCGAACGTCTTCTATCAGGCGGGGAACGTGCTGTTCCGGACCGACGATCAGGGGCAGAGCTGGGATGTGATCTCCCCCGACCTGACGTTCAACGATCCGGAGAAACTGGTGCCCAGCGGCCCGATCACCAACGAGGCGGCCGGCGGCGAGGTGTACAACATCATCATGTACGTGATGGAGTCGCCGCATGAAGCGGGCACGATCTGGGCCGGCACCAACGACGGACTCGTGCAGCTCACCCGTGATGGTGGGGCGAGCTGGAACATCGTGTCGCCCGAGTTTCCCGACGAGGGAATGGTCAACGCCCTCGAAATTTCGCCGCACGAGCCCGGCAAGGCCTACGTGGTGTTCACGCGCTACAGGTTCAACGACTTCACTCCCTATGTGTACCGAACCACCGACTACGGTCGCAATTGGACGCTGGTCGTCGATGGCATCGCCGACGAAGACTGGGTGCGAGTCGTGCGCGAAGATCCGGTGCGCGAAGGCTTGCTGTACGCCGGAACGGAAACCGGTATGTACGTGTCGTTCGACGACGGTGATAGCTGGAGGAACTGGCAACTGAATCTGCCGGTGGTGCCGATTACC
>CBDUXW010000213.1:0-6050 GCA_965371275.1 uncultured bacterium
AGCCGGTGCTTTGGGGCCTGTCTCTGCCGTTGCTGTCGGTCGTGCTCGATCCATGGTTCTTCCACACCACCGCTCCGGTTCTCGTGGTAGCCGGTACCGCCTTGGGCCTGGTCGGCGCCGCCGGGCGTGTGCCTCCAGCCGCCGCCGAAACCGGCGACGGCGTCGATCGCAGGGGCGGGGCATTCGGGTTGGGCGCGATCATCGTGCTCGCTGTTCTGGTACCCGCCTTTCTCGTCCTGCCCGGCCCCCCATGGTTCCACTCCATTTCGGGTGACGAGCCCCACTATCTGGTGATTGCCCGTAGCCTGTGGGTCGACGGCGACGTCGAAGTCGGCAACGAGTACGACGAGGGGCTCACGACGCCGTTCTGGCCCGGCGACCTGGCACCGCTGGCACCGCATGCCAAACCGGGCGCCGACCCTTCCTCGCGCTACTCCATCCACGGATCCGGCCTCGGCGTGTGGCTGGCTCCCTGGTACGGAGTCGGTCGCGGTTTCAGCGAGACCGCTTTTACCGTCATGGTGCGCATCGCCATGTCGCTGTGGCTCGCCGCCGGAGCCGCATGTCTGTTCATGCTGATCCGTGACCTGTCGAGCACGGCCGTCGCGTTGCGGGGCACGGCGCTGGCCGTATTCACATTGCCGCTGCTTTTCGCCGGCCCCCATCTATTTCCGGCCGTGCCCGTATTTACGTTGTCCTGCGCCGGGTACGTATTGCTGCGCAAAGACCCGGGACTCGTCGGAAACCTGGCGGCTGGAGTGTTGCTCGCAGCGTTGCCCTGGCTGCATTTCAAGTTCTTCGGCCTGATGGCAGCCGTGGCCCTGGTCGGTATCGCCGGGCAATGGAAGCGCGGCGCCGATGGACGCGTGTACAAGAACATCGCGGTGCTCCTCGCCCCGATGGTGCTGACCACCATCGGGCACCTGATGTTCACATGGAGTCTCTACGAGAGGCTGTCCCCACTCGCGATTCACGTTGGTGCCGATCCGACGCTGCGCGCCACAGCTGCGAGCGACAACTGGGTCGCCTACGTTACCGATCCCCGCGGCGCCCTGCGAACGGCAATCGGCTATTTCATGGACCAACGCGAGGGGTTGCTCTTTTATGCGCCGCAGTACCTGTTGGCGCTGGCCGGAGGCGCCTGGATGTTTCGCCGCCGGCGCGCCGATGCCTGGGCGCTGACGTTGGTATTTCTGTCTCTCGTCGGACCGTACGCGTTGTCACAGGAAATCGGCCATTGGGCGCCGCCGGCGCGGCCGCTCACCGGAGTGCTTTGGACCCTGGCCGTGCCCATGGCGATCGGCCTCACGTTGCCGGCGGGAAAGGGCCCGTTGGCGAAACGGCGCCGCATGCTGCGCGCCGGGCTCGTCGGCTGGGGGGCCGGTGCGACCGTTCTGTTGCTGGCACAAGCCGACCTGCTGTACCACGACTACAACGTGCCACGCGCGCTCGTGCTATTGCGCTACGGCGCCCCCGGATTGCCGCTGGCCGAAGCAGCGCCTGCGTGGCTCGGGCCGGACGGTCTGCGACTCCTGCCGTCTGCGTTCTGGCTGGCGCTCACCGCCGCCGCCGGCGTTTTTCTCTGGCGGTGGGGCCGCGACGTCGCCGCTCACGAACATCCCGCCACCGGCGACGACGCCGTGCTAGGAGGCAGGACTGCCGGGCTGCTGGTTGTGGGCGTATGCGCCCTGCTCCTGCTGCACCACGCCCTGGTACCCGTCACGGCGCTGCACGCGCCGTGGGACTTCGACACGATTCGCTTCTGGAAGCCCGAGAGCCCCCCGACGCGCGCCTGGTCGGACGACCGCGGCGTGTGGTTCGGCGGCTTCGACAACGCCGAGATGCTCGTTTCCAGCGATCGACCCTTGTCCCACATCGTGCTACGCGTCACCACCCTTGCCCCGATGCGGGTCGAGATTCAGGTGGGCCGCGAGCGCCAGTCGCTGCACGTCGAGCCGGGAACCGGCATCCTGGCCGGCTTCGCGCCCGGGCCGGGAACATCGTGGGGCGGCGAGCGCTTCTATCACCTGAACGTCACGGCGCACGGCGGCGTGACGCCGGCGGCGATCGGCAACGGTATTGATGGCCGAGGGCTCGGTGTCCACGTCGAGGTCGTGCAAACCGAGACGTTGCCGAACTAGCCCGGGCTAGTCTTCCGGCTCCGCCTCCGACAGCAGCGGTAGGTCCATCAGGTGTAGGCCGATGTCCGGGTCCAGTTGGCGCTCGACACGTTCGTCCCAAACACGAACGAAGAGCTCGATGGTCGCCGACACCCGGGCCTCGAAGCAGTGCCCCCCCACCGTTTGGAAGTCGGTGTCGGTGAGAACCAGGTGTACGTGCGCAAACGGCTCGCCCTCGTACCAGCTCATGGTCCCCGTCAATCCCACGACTTCCAGATCGCCCTCGAACTCACGATCGACATAGTCCTTTGTCGACGCCTCATATGCACCGAGGCGCGCCCAGCCGACGGCGCCGAGGCCGGTCACCGCACCGCTGCCGATGTCGCGCTCTCGCATGAGGGTGCGCAACGACTCCATCAACTCCTCGCCGGCGACGACCCGCACGAGGTATCCCCCTTCCATCTCTTTCACATACATCGGGACTCTCCGTTAGTCGATCAGGATCGGCGTGCGTTGTGGGGCAACGATGAATTCGACGCCACGCGCCGCGACCAGCGCGCTCTCCATCAAGATCAAGGTCATCGGCACGCCGGCTTCCGTTCGGTCGGCGGCAACGCTGACGACGACACCCATGCCCTCGGCGAGCCGAAACCCGGGATCCCAGGCCGGCAGAATCGAGCCTGCGGCCAGCGGGTCGAGCGGTCCTTCTTGCAGCCGGCCGACGCGGGCGACCGAGAACCGGACATTGTCGGCGGCCGCCGCCGGCAGATCGCTCGCCGCCAGCCCAGGGCTCAGATGGCCGGCGAGTCGCTCCAGGGTGTCGGCAAGCTGCGACATCGTGTCGTCGATCCACGGCGGGGCGACCCGCTCATCGTTGTGCATCAGATATGCCCAGCGCCCGTAGCGATTCGCGTAGCCGAGATAGCGAACCCCGGCCGACAGAAAGAACAGGTCGCCCGGCTGCAGCAACAGATCCAGCCCCATACGGCGTTCTTCATCGAGCGTGTCTCCCGGGCGATACACCACCACCCGCGGTTCGAACGCGAGGTCGAGTCCGAGTGCGGTGGTGCGATCGCGTACCGCCCACACGAGGTCCTGGACCGACGTGCCGGCGGCGAAAACCACTCGATCGCTGAGCACCTCCGACAGAATCGCCACCGACAGGCGGGCAGACTCGGTGAACAAGGGCCTCTCGACGTCGAGTTGGGTCGCCAGGAAGCGCTCGACCAACGGCGCCGAGGAAACGAACTTTGAAGACATTTCTGATCCGAGGACGTCAACGAGCCACTCGTAGTCGGTGGCACTCAGACCGTCCGCTACAGCCAGCGGACCGCCGCGGTTGATCGCGATGGTCTGCGGTGCAGCGACGTCAAGGCGTTCCACCAGCAGCCGCGCCAACTGTTCGTCGCCCGCCGCATCCTCGACTTCGTAGAGCGTCTCATTGGCAGACAACCCACGGCCCAGGGCGTAGCGCCGGGCGCCGCCGCAATGCAGCAAGACGGCGCGCCCCTCGACATGGCTGCCGCTGAAAACGAGCTGCTCGACCAGCGGATCACTTTCGCCGCGGGTGACCGTAAGCCAGCAGTCGACGCCGCTCGCCTGCATGGCGTCGGCCAGCACCGCATCGAGACGCAACTCGAGCATGGCGTCGCGTTGCGCCGCCCGATCGCGCACCGAGCGCACCGAATCGCCGCCGAACTCTCCGAAGTCGGATGTGAACGCCGGGCATCCCGCTGCAAAGCAGGCAGCGGCAAGTAGCAAACTGGCACTTTTCTGCGGTCGAGTCTCCACGTGCGCTCGTCGCTCTCGGGGAGGAGGTCAGCCCGCATGCTACCGCAGGTGTGCGCCACAGGCCGAGGCAGTACGATGTACCGAGTTGCCCCGTACAAGGAAAGGAAGTGGTGGTGGCCAACGCCAGCGCGACCCATCAGACCGACGAGCCCGGCTCTCGATGGCGAAAAACGTTCGCCCTGCTTGGTGTGGACGTACGCCCGGGCGAGGCGACAATCGCGGTGTCGTTGTTCTTCTTCTTTTTCGTCGCGATCACGTTTCAGTACATCAGCAAGGCGGTCCGCCAGGCGAAGTTCATGGACTCCCTCGGCGCCGAGATGTTGCCGATCGTGTACCTGATTCTGGCGTTCTGTGCGATTCCGGCGATCGTTCTCTACAACCGCGCGGTCGACCGTATGCAGCGCCAACATGTAATCGCCGGCACCTGCGGTGTCGTCGCCACCGCCGTGGTCGGATTCGGGCTGATCATCCAGTCGGAGGCCACCTGGGTGCCGATCGCCTTCTACGTGTTCGTGTCGATCGCCTACGTGATGATCGTTAGCCAGTTCTGGGCCTATTCCAACTACATCCTGAACCCGCGCCAGGGCAAGCGGTTGTTCGGCTTCATCGGCGCCGGCGGGCTCACCGGCGGGCTCACGGGAGCCAGTATCGCCAGCCTCGTTTCCGAGCGCGCGGGCGCACAGATAACGCTGTTCGTGTCGGCGGCGGTGCTCTACTCGGCCATCGCCATCATCTACACGGTCCACTACCTCGCGCCCACACCCGGCGAACTGGAGGACCGCCAGCCCAAAGCTGACAAGCTCGAACAAGCCAAGGGCGGCCTCAAGACCATCCTGGCGTCTCGGCATCTGTCGCTGATCGCGGCGCTCATGTTCGTCACCGTCGTGGTGGCCAACATCATCGACCTACAGTTCAACTGGGCCATGGTCGAGGCGATGCCGGAAATGGACAAGGGCGCCCGGCTCGACGCGCTCGCCGGCGGCTACGGCAACTTTTACGTGATCATGAGCATCGCGGCGCTGGCCTTTCAGCTGCTGTTCACGTCGCGCATCCATCGCAAGCTCGGCGTCGGATTCGCGATGCGTGTCCTGCCGGTAGCGATGGCATTGGGCACCACCGGCGTGTTCATTGCGGCCGGCGCCGGCACGGCGGTTCTACTGAACGTCGCGCGGCTGATCAAGATCGGGGAGAACGGACTGCGATATTCCCTCGATCAGGCGACCCGTGAGTTGCTGTTCTTTCCCGTTCCCACGGCCGCTCGTTTGAAAGCGAAGGCGTACATCGACGTCTTTGTTCAGCGCTCCGGCAAGGCCGGCGCCGGGCTGCTGACTCTACCGGTCACCTTCGGCATCGTTTCCGTGGTCAACGTCGGTTACATCTCCCTGGTGCTGATCGCCGTCTGGTTGGTCGTAACCGTTGCGTTGCGCAGCCAGTACGTCGAGTCCTTCCGCGAAGGCCTCCGAGAACGCGCTGTCGATGCCGCGGTACCGATCGATCTACGCGACGTGACCAGCCTCGAAGTCCTCGTACAGAGCCTGGGCAGCAGCGATTCACGCCAGGTCATGCACAGCCTCGAGCTGCTCGACTACTTCGACAAGGGCAAGCTGGTTCCACCGGTGTTGGTGCGCCATGAAAGCCCCGAAGTAAAACAGAAGACACTCGAATTGATGGCGAAGAACCAGCGTGCCGACGCCATCCCGTTGATCGAGGACGCCCTCAACGACGAGGATCCGGAAGTGCGAAAAGCAGCGCTGCATGCATTGGTCAAGCTGCACGACGAGACGCACCCCGCGGAGATGGCGGAACGGCTCGACGACCCCGACGTCGGCATTCGTGGCGCTGCCGTGGCCAGCATCCTGACGAGCTCCAACAGCGACGAGCACGAGGCGGCGCGCCACGCACTCCAAGCGATGATCGCCAGCTCCGATCCCCGACTCCGCTGCGCCGCGACAGACGTCATCGCCGAGCTCCGCGACCCGGCGTTCCAGGAGAGCCTCGTGCAATTGCTGTACGACACCGACGTCCGAGTGCAGCGCGATGCCGTCCGCGCTGTACACCAGCGTGTCGAGCGCGGGAGCAAGAGTCCGCTCTTTATTCCGACCCTCATTTCATTGATGCGCGACCGGCGGCTCAAGCACG
>CBDUXW010000214.1:0-6044 GCA_965371275.1 uncultured bacterium
TCGGGAACCCGTTTTGCCAGCCGGAGACCGACAGCTCTACACGAACATTTGCCGGTCCCGGCACGTAGCCCTGGACCGCCACTAGCCACACCATGTCTGTGTTTTCATAGGGCAGTGTCCCCGTGGTTGTGCAGACCGGCACGTCGTTCATGAACGCCTGCAGTTGAATCACGGGCGCCGGGATGAGGCTCTGCCCGGGAGATGGTCGGTTGCCGCCATTTGCTCTAAAAGCGACAAATAACGGCAAGAAGTCTCCGGAATGAAACTGTGAGAAGTCGGTGATCTGGGAATAGCCTCCTCCGAGTGCCCCTAACTCTTCGTAGAATCCATAGAACGTGAGTCGTACGCCCGGTCGATCCGGTAACAGCGGAAAAGCAGCGAGGGCATCCTGCATGTTGCGGTCGGGTGGCGCGTCCAGGACTACGCGGGCGAAGGAATCCGCACACTGGAAGTCGACGGATCCAAGCCCCTCGAATTGCGCCGGCGGTTCGGCGGCGATTGCGATGACGGTGGGCGACGGAGTAAGCAGCGCCAGCAGCCAGACCACAAGGGTCAAGAACAGGCCGCTCATCGCCCCGTTGCTTTCAGCACACTGTTGAGCTGTGTGTTACTGAACTCAACTCGCCAGGATGTTGGTAGCGGCTGAAAAAAACCGAGCTCAGCGGCGTTGGGCAGGTCGAAGGTGTATTCGCCCTTGGGCAACGTCATCGACCACGTGCCGGCGGTTGTCACGGCTTCACCAACCACGAGACCCTCGGTCGACAGCGCTCGTATGACCAGTCCATCTATGGGTATGAGACGGTCGGGATCGGCGCGATCGGCCCCGACGACGCGGCCACCGAGCTCAACAGTTGCATCAGGGTTCGAGAGGCTGCGGAACCCGACGGTGCCGAGGTCGATCGATCCGTCGCGCAGCCCGCCCGCGAGGTCGAGGTCGCGGATCAGAGATTCGCCCGGTTCGAAGCGACCGGCCAGTGTCCAGGCATCGGGGAGCGCGATGCGGACGCGCCCCCGATTCGCTGCGGAGAACGTTGTGAGCGCAACGCCGTCGAGCGCGAAGTTCCCGTTCTGGTCACTACTGCCGACGAAAAACTCATCGTCGCCGACCAGCACGCGCAAAGTGGCGCCCGGCACCGGTACATCGCGGCCCTTGATGGTCGCTACGACACTGCCCCTAAGGTCGACGGTGGCAGGACGGAGAATCAGCTCGAACTCCCCGGACGCCAGCGTTTCGCGTAGCTGCCGGTGAGCGGGGACGGGTTTGTGGAAGGGGTTCCACGAGATTCCGAGCGTGACCACGTCGGTCAGCAGAACGTCCTCGAGCCGAAATCGGCCATCGCCGTCCGTGGTTGCTTCAAACGAGCCGGAGACGGGGCTCTCGTTGGCGATCGTAACGCTGGCGCCCGCGGCCGGCTGGCCCTGCTGATCGAGAACACGTCCGGACACCGTGACCTGCTCGACACGAGGCGGCGCATCGGCGGCTTGCTGTGTCTGCTAGCCCGCCGCCTCGCCGCGCCCGGTCAGGGCGCCAAAACCGAAGACGGCGACGAGCAGGAAGGTTGCAACGATTTTCGGGCTACGCCGCGGCCGGAGAGATCGTTTCTCGCTCGTTTCCCGTTGCCGGCAGGCCGGGTCGTGCCTGCGGCTCACGGAATGTCCGGCCCTTGTACGGTCGCCTCGGACGTGAATCGAATGCGCCACTCGCCACGGACCACGTCGCTGACGGCGCGCTGACCGCTGGTCGAGCCGTCGAACACGACGCGCATGCGGATGTCGACGATGCAGTCGGACACCAGCGTGTACACCGTGTTGTCGTCACCTTCTTCGCTGCCGAGGAGTTGCCAGGGCTGGATGCGCGCCGCCTCGACACTTTCCACGGCGAGCTCGAGGCTGCTGACCCGCAGCGCCGAGCGTTGCAACGCGTTGATGAACTCGGCACGGTTCGGGAAATCCTCGTGCAGGACCGACTCCACGTCGGCGCCGTAGGCTGCGGCGATGTCGTAGGCGGCATCGACACACTGCTGGCGTTCGGGCAGGTCGGCGGCTATCGCGGCCACCTCATCGGGAAGCTCGGCCGACTCGACGGTCTTGATGCGCTTGAGCGTACGACCTTGCGTGGCTCTTGCAGCAAGCGGATCGGCCCCGAGCGAAGCCGGCGAACGCTCTTGGTCGGGTGCTTGAGCGAGGGAGATGCCGGCAGCGGCGAGCCCGAGCCCGGCCAGCAGAATGAGCGACAATGCCCACGTTAGCGCCTTTTTGCCCATTTCTGTCCCCTGGTAGCCACTCTTGCATAGCCGTCGTGGAGAGAGACGGCGAGGGGGTCTTTATAAGCCTTCTTCCGGCGGCGAAGCAAGCCCTGTATACGTGCGGCTTTCGGCGTAAGTCACGTGCGCAACGGGGCCGCGCGGGCGACTCCGTGTGGCCGCGAGGTCTCCCTTCCGTCGTCGGCCCGGCCTCCGAGGATCGGCGTCGGTGGCGGCGTCCTCGCGTAGAGCCTTGTTGGCGACATCGCGTCCAAGCTCCCGAGGATCTTGGCGATGCCCTTGCGGCGCATCGAGCGGCGTGCGAGGTTCCGGCCTCGACGTTCGAAACCTGGAAGACTTGCACGGAAGTGGAAGTGTTCCTGCACGCCGATCGGGGAGGGAGCCCGTGCTCGGCGCTGTCACAGACGGGAGGCAACAAGATGAGCTGCAAGCGCAACGCGACCTTCGCGGTGTTGGGATTGTTGACGATGACGACGTCGGCGCAGGTGATGGCCCAGCAGGAGCAGGAATCGGAGCCGATGGGCTTCTTCATCACCAGCGTCGGGCCTGGGAACGGCGCCGATCTCGGCGGCCTGGAGGGGGCCGATGCTCACTGTCAAACACTCGCCGCGGCGGTGGGCGCCGGCGATCGCACATGGAGGGCGTATCTGAGCGCCCAGGCGACCGGCGGCCAGCGGGCCGTGAACGCGCGGGACCGGATCGGTGACGGCCCGTGGGCCAACGCCGAGGGACTCATCATCGCCACCGACGTCGACGAGCTCCACTACAACAATTCGAACATCCGTTACGAGTTCGCCCTGAACGAGCGTGGTGAGCGCGTTAATTCCGGCGCCTCCGGCGACGAGCCGAGCATGCACGACGTCCTTACAGGGTCGCAGCTCGACGGCACCGCCTTCCCCGCCGGAGAAGATTCCACTTGCGGCAACTGGACGAGCAGCGGCGAGGGCAGCGCCATGGTGGGTCACCATGACCGCTTCCGGTTCACGACGCCGGGCAGCCCGTGGAATATGGCGCATCCGTCGCGGGGTTGCAGCCAGGAGGACTTGGTCGGGACGGGTGGGAACGGGCTCTTCTACTGTTTCGCCGCCAGGTAGGCAAGGAGGCGCGCCGCCGCCGGGCGGCTCCCACAGCCCTGAGCAAGCTCGTAGGGCCGTCTGGGAGGCCTGACGGGGGCGACTCCCGCGTCGTCTACTGGTTGCCGGCCCCTCCCAGGGCGGGTGCGCGCTGTCGGTATTCGTCTTCCACTCCGGCCACCGCCTCGGCCCGCTCGTCCTGGTAGACACCCCAGGCGGTCTGACCGTGGAGCGCGATGAAGGCGTCTCGGAAGGCGCCGCCGGTTCCCGCCCCTGCGTCTAACTCCGCCCAATTCTCGTACGCCGTCACGAGCACCCAATCGGCCCCGTCTCTGTGAGCGAACTGCCGCCTGTAAAACGACCGCCCCGTGCCTCCCATGCTGGCGACTGTTTCTTCGATCTGCCGTTGCGTCTTCACGAACAAAGCGTTGTCGGCGACTTCGAAGTGGCGACTCCGGAAGATCGGCCTGACGGTCGTGTCGGACTCCGGCCGCAGACTGGAGAGGTTTTCGTTGCGCCTCCAGTATCGATTGCTGTGCGCTTCCGCATGGGCGAGTACTTCCCCCCAATCCGACTCATGAGGATCACCGGTTGGCCGGCCATCGAGCGAGGTGAAGGTGCCGGGGCCCATGATCCACAGGTACTGACCGGAATGAGGGCCGGTGACGAGATAGTCCACGTTCGCCGTGTAGGGCCCTTCCGAATGGAAGCTCTGATTGTGCTCGGCGAGCTTCGCCTGGAACTGTGCCAAGTGTCCGGGGAGCACCTTCAGGATTGTCGTCTCATACTGGACGTAGTCCTGTTGCCCGGACACGGTGCAGGGCACGACCAGCACACCAGCTACGGCGAGGAAAAGGAAGCGTCTCATCATGTCGCGGCTCCTTGTTGGCCGGTCCGATGGGGGCCCTTGCGTCCACACATTGCGACGAGGGGATCTTAAATAAGACCGGATTGGTCCGGTTTATACACGAAGTTGCTCGGGCCGACAAGGTTCAGGCAGCTTCCCCCGCTCTCAGTGAACTTCGCGCCGGCCAGGTAGGGGGACGGGGGTATCTGGAGTCCCGGGTGGACGGTAGCGAAGAAGGGGCACGGTCACGCTACGCTCAATGGCGAGCGGATTTACGTAGACTACGAAATGCCATGGTGGTGACTTGGGAATAGGCGAAGTGCTGTTGGGCGCGACGGGCCTCGGCCGCCGCATCGGCGATGACTGGATCTGGCGCGGCGTCGGCGTGCAGCTGCATGCCGGCGAGAACCTGGCGATCCTCGGCCCGACAGGCGTCGGCAAGTCGTTGCTGCTGCGCTGCCTCGCCGGGCTCGATGCGGTAGACGAAGGCACGATCGCCGCCGACGACAGGCCGCTCGACGAGTGGCGGATGCCAAGCTACCGCGCCCGCGTCGTGTACCTGCACCAGCGGCCGGCGCTCTGGGAAGGAACCGTCGAGGACAACCTGCGTGCCGTGTTCCGGCTCGCGACCCATGGCTCGCGCGGCTACGACCGCGCGGAGGGATTGCGCCGGCTCGCGGCTTTCGAGCGTGACGAGGCGTTCCTGGGGAAGGCCGCAGCGGAGCTCTCGGGCGGTGAGGCCGAGATCGTCGCCCTGATCCGCGCGCTCGGAGCGGAGCCCTCGGTCCTGCTCCTCGACGAGCCGACCGCTTCGATGGATGCGGCCGCCACCCGGCAGGCGGAGCAACTGCTGCAACACTGGGTCGCCGATACCCCGAACCGGGCGACCCTGTGGACCAGCCACGACGCCGAGCAGGTGCGCCGCGTCGCCGACCGGACGCTGACGCTCGGCGGCGCCCCGTGAACGGCTACTTGCAGATCGGATACGGGCAGACGGCGCTCGCCGGGCTTCTCATCGTCGCCAACCTGGCGCTGTCGTCGGCGCTGAGCCTCGGCCTCGGCCGCCGCTTGCTCGTGGCGGCGCTGCGCATGAGCGTCCAGCTTCTCCTCGTCGGCCTCGTGCTGGAGTGGATCTTCGCGCTCGAAAATCCCTTGCCCGTCCTGGCGATGGCGATGGCGATGACCGCCATGGCGGGTGTGGCGGCTGTGAACCGCACCCGTCGACGCTTCGCCGGCGTCTACTGGAGCAGCCTCGTGTCGGTCAGCGGCTCTGCGTTTTTCGTCACCGGGCTGGCCCTCGTGGGCATCGTTCGGGTCGAGCCATGGTTCGACCCGCAGTACCTCATCCCTCTCCTCGGCATGGTGCTGGGCAACACGCTCAACGGCATCTCGTTGGCGCTCGACCGCTTTGTTGGAGTCGCTGGTGCTGCGCCGCGACGCCATCGAGGCGACGCTGGCGCTCGGTGGTACCCGTTGGGAGGCTGCGCACGAGCACATCCGCGACGCCCTGCGGGTCGGGCTGATACCGACGATCAACTCGATGATGGTGATGGGTGTCGTGAGCCTGCCCGGAATGATGACCGGCCAGATTCTCGCCGGCGCCGAGCCGGTCGACGCCGTCCGCTACCAGATCGTCATCGTGTTCATGATCGCGTCGGCAGCTTCGCTCGGCGCCTTCGGCGTGGTGTTCTTCGCGTATCGTGCGCTGTTCGACCAACAGCACCGGCTGCGGCTCGATCGTGTGCGCAAGGTCGATGTTTAGCAGGCCGTGGTGAAAGTGTGATGGGTCTGGTTGCGACGACAAGAGGCCAGATGCAAGGCGACGCGACGACGGCGATGTTGAATACATCGTCGAGGAGC
>CBDUXW010000215.1:0-6027 GCA_965371275.1 uncultured bacterium
GTACCGCCCCGCGCGTCGAACCGTGCCCGACCATGCGGGCGGCGTTGACGCCTATGCCGCGCTGCATCAACGCCGCATTCGAGGCGCCCAAGTCGGCGGGGCTGCGACCATCCGGGTCCAGAACGACGGTGGTCATTCCCTGATACAGCAGCGTATGCGCGGTGTTGCGATCATCGCTGCCCAGGCCGCCGGCGGCATGCGAGTGGACGTCGACGAATCCCGGCGTCACGTAGAGGCCGGCGGCATCTAACTCGACGGCGCCTCGGGCGTCGGAAAGATCACCGACGGCGACGATGCGATCGCCGCTGACAGCGACGTCGGCGAGAAACCACGGGTTGCCGCTGCCGTCGAGCACCCGGCCGCCACGGATGATCAGGCCGTACTGCTGTTGCGCCTCCGGAAGTCCCGCGGCGTCGGTGAAAGTCCCCGGTGCAGCAAACGGGAAGATGGCGAGTGACAGCAGCGTCGACAACAAGATTCTGTTCATGGCCGGAAATCTATCGCACACGCGAATGCCGTGCGCCGGATGCATGCAAACCGATCGGCCGTCCCCTTCTTGTCTTCGCTGCGCTTCGCCGTCCGGTCGTTGCGCCGGCGGCGCCGCGACTACATCCGTAGGCCTTCAAGATGTATCCTCGCCTTTTCCCCCGGCGACAAGGATTCGATGATGACAGGCTACGGAACTCGCGCTCTCGCTTCCACCCGAACTTCTCAACGGGTCGCGGCGGCACGAGCGCCATGGCGGGCGATCACTGCGCTGCACCTGACGGCCCTCATGCTTGCGCTGGCGGCTGCCGGCTGCGCCGCAACCGACGCGCCGGCCCCGATCAACGGGGAGGCGATTACCGTCGCCGGGCACGTCGCCGACGTCGAAGAGTGGCGCGCCTGGCGGCGCGGCACGCTCGAGGAGCCGGATGGCTGGCTGTCACTCGTCGGCCTCATCTGGCTCGAAGAAGATGAGAACACGTTCGGATCGGATCCATCCAACGACATCGTGTATGCGGAGCACGGCACGCCCGCCTTCCTCGGCACGTTTTTCGTCGACGGGGAGGTAGCGCGGTTCGAGGCCGCCGGCGATGTCGAGATCGGTATCGTCGACAGCAATGAGATCGTCACTTCGCTCGTCGCCCGCCAGCCGAACGTCGAAGGCGAGGACCCCTTCGCAACCCCCGTCATGACCTGGGGCCCGTTGCGTTGGCACGTCATTCGGCGTCAGGAGCAACTGGCCATTCGCCTGAAGGACGCGATGAGCCCGACCCTGACCGAATTCGACGGCGTCGACATGTTTCCCGTCCAGCAACAGTGGCGCTTCACGGCCCGCTTCGAGTTCTACGATCCCGTCAAGCCGATCATGATCCCCAACATTCTGGGCCCCGACGGCGAAGGCGAATCGCCCGGCGCGGTGATCTTCGACTTCGACGGCGACACCTACCGGCTCGACATGTGGAAAGACTCCGACGATCCGGAGAACTTCTTCATGGCGTTCGGCGACGCGTCCAACCGTGACTCGACGTACGGCGGCGGTCGGTTCATCTGGGTCGACGCACCCGACGCGGACGGCCACACGGTCATCGACTTCAACAAGGCCTACAACCCGCCGTGCGTGTTCACACCGTACGCCACCTGCCCTCTGCCGCCCGCACAGAACAAGCTGCCGTTCGCCATCGAGGCCGGCGAGAAGGTGTTCGCGCCGCCCTCGGCGTCACACTAGAGGCGCCGCGACCTACGCGATGCGACCGGGATCGGCGCCGCCGCGGAACGCGCTGAACATCCGCAAGATCGCCGGAATGCCCACGGTAACCGCCGATAGAAACGTCAGGCCGGCGTTGAAAAGCTGCCGCTGCGTGCCGAACAGGAAAATCGCCACCGTCACCACGATCAGCAGCAACGGAATCCGCATCTGCTGCCAGGCGCTGGCCACGCCGGTTTTCTCCCAAGCCCGGACCTCGACGGGATCGATGGTGCCCAGCACCCAACCTGTGAAGCTGCGATTCATCACGTTGAGAGCAGGTTCGCGGACCAGAAGACCTTTTTGCAGGAGCTTGGTCACGGTCTGACGCTGCGCCGGCGTCGTCAGCGCACCCTGCGCGACCTGGGTGACGAGCAGCCGCTCGTCCTGACTCATCCCGTTCCAGATAACCCGATAGTAGCCGCCGGCGGCGACGCGGATTTCCTCGAGCAGTTCGGCATCGTCGCGATCTCTCTCGCTCAGACGTGCCGCTATCTGCAGGCCGGCACGTTGCTGCGGCCGGCTCGCGTAACACTCCCGCACGAGCGTTCTGACCGTCTTGCGATGTCGCTCGAGCGCCCGTTGGTACGGTGCATCGGCGATGTCCGCGCCGTGCTCATCATGCCGCTGCGGCGCCGGGTACACGGCCTCGATCTGCGCTCGAAACGCCGCCTTGTCGTGGAACGTCTCGCCGTCGGGACTGTCCTCGGCGAGGACGAGCGTGAACTCGCTCATCAGGCGCGCCCAGCGGTCTTTCAGGTCACTCCGCACGCCAGATCGCGCACCGTCTTCTTGTCTCCCGTCGAGGTCCCACGGCACGAAAAGCTCAGGTTCGGGAGCGAGCGGAGACAACAGCAAGACCTTTCGTTGCTGAACGAACACCAGTTCCTCGAGCGCCGTGAGAAGGCGGCCGTTGTCTGCTGCAGACCTCAAGTACCCCTCTACCCCGTCGACGCCGAGAATCACCGCCTCGTCCGTGTCGCTGGGCTCCGGCGGCTCGCCGGCAACCCGCACGATCTGCTCGAGGGACAGGAAGTCGATCGGCTCCAGCGTTGAATCGTCGCCTCTTCCTCGCGCCTCGAGCGGCCGGCGGTCGCACCACTCGGTACACACGAAAAACTGCGGACCGTCGAACCGCCCTCGGGCAAGGTTGACAATAGGCTCCGGCTTGGCGTGTTCGAAGTCGATGAGAAACGCCTCGCGTCCCTGGAAACGGACCAATCCGGCCAACGCCCATGCCGCGAGCGGCAATGCGAACAACCAAGCGAACACGCTGCGCCATGCGGTGGGCAACAACTGGCCGCGCGGCACGAGGGAAACAACCTCGTAGCTCGGCGCGGTGGCACTTTCCTCGGGAGCCGCAGACGCCGGCGCCGCCAAGTATCCGGGCACGTCGCGAAGGAGCAGGTGTTCCGAGCTGTTCGGGGTGTCGAGAGGCCGGCCGTATTCCCAGCGCCAGCCGTCCTGAGCTGTTTCTTGGCTCTGCAGATACCGCGTCGCCACCGAGATCTCATTGTAAAAAGGAATGTACGACAGCTGGAACATCAGGTTGCGCGAGCCGGTTGCCGCCGCGCTCCGCAGCGCAGGCCCGAACTCCACGGCGGTCAGGGGCGGCGGCGTCGAAGGGTCGCCGGTCGGCATCCATTCCAGCGGCGTACACAGGCGACCCAGTAGCTCCTCCGCTTGGCTGTCCGGCCAGCAAATTCGCGAGAACGACGCCAGCGCCACGTCCAGGCGCCACTGAAACGCCAATCGGCGCGAGCGCAGCTCATCATACGTATCGGTGGTTTCGACCGTAGCCAAGCTCTCGTAGAACTGGTTGAGACGCTCTGTGCGCTCGCGGAGTGTCTCGACGATCTCGACCTGAGAATGGCGTACGAAGAGCTCGAGGTGGAGCTGCTGTACGACCTGGAAGAACAGGGTCATGGGCAGAAACCCGACCACCACGAAGGTCAGCGCACCCGCAGCGACGAAATGGCGGGCCTCGTAGCGCCGAGCCTCGATGCGTGTTCTCAGCGGCGTCAGCCAATGCTTGGCGGCGAGCTTCCAACGCGGGTTGCCGGCCACCGCCAACGCCGTCGCCGCAGCGAAGAAGAGGACGTTGACGAGGGCCAGGTCCCAGGCGCGGAGAACGATGTTGGCAACGGTCAACAAGACAATCGCGGTCGTCGCCAGCGCCAGCCCGAGGCGGCGGCGCCGGCCCCACGCCGCTGTCGCCAGGCCGAGACCGAGAGCCTGCAAAGGAACCAGGAAGATACTCGGCATCTGCGGTGCCGCCTCGAAGAACGACCCGCGAACCAGGAGCAACAGAAGTTCCACTACGAATACCGCTTCGACCGCGGCCACTGCCCAGAACTTGTGGGGACGCATGCTGTCCGGCCACGCCCAGCGAAGGCGAGTCTGCCTGCCGACAAACGCCAGCGCGATCATCGTGACCAGCAACAGCACGTTGAAGACGATGAAAAACACCAACGTCAGTGACACAATTTCAATGTTGATCGTCCGCAAGTGGGATCGATCGAAATACGTGATTACAGAGAGCGGCGTGTCGCGCAACGGGGCGATCAGCATGCGCATGTCGCGCCCCATATAGCGGACGTTGAACGGCGATATCCGGTTGCTCTGCAGCACACCGTTATCGGCATCGAAATGTTCGGCCCGCGCCGCCACCGCCGAGCGCAGGCGTGGGTCGAAGTCGGCCTCCTCGAAGAAGTTTTCTTGCAGGTTGCGCTCGGAATTGTAGTGAAACAGCGTGTCGCCGTCGGGTTCGATAACCGCGAATCCGACACCCGGCGGCACCAATGGATCGGTTACCGACGTGAAGGTGGTGGCCAGGGCCGCCACGCCGCTGAACCCCGCTTGGTCGTGCGGAATGGCCAGCCATGCAAGCGTCTCGCCCGTGGTGCTGGAACGAACGACGTCGAGCGTGTACGCGGCCCGCCCCGGCGGCCGCTCGCTGCGAAACCAGTGGCGATTTTCCCGAATGCGCCTGAAATACTCGCGCCCGCTAACATTCACGAGCGGCGTGGGCTCCTTTCGTACCGTCCATTTCCCCACTTGCTGACCGTTCGTCCCGACCCATGTGACCATTTCGAAATGGGGGTAGTCGAAGAACTTGTACGCACCCATGTCCCTCCGGTACAGCTGGGGCACGGTTACGAGGGCCTGCTCCAGGACCAGCGGGTTGAGATCGGTCCAAACACCCTCCTTGATATTGAGGGTCCGCGAAGATTTGGACGCCCGGCGCCGCAACAGGGACGCCGTCGTCGTCAGCAACCCGTAGTCAACGGCCTCCATGTTCGCTACGGAGCGCTGAATGCCCACCGGGAGGTTGCGAAAGCCCTGATCCCACCACCCGGTAAGCTCGTGGAGGCCGTCCAGCGCATCACCGATCTCGGCGTACAAGTTGGCTTCAAGCTGCTTGGTGACTTCACGCAGGCTGTCGTCAACCTGGGCCTGCACGCGCGGGTAGAAAGCGATTTCGACGAGGCAAAGCGCGACGATGCCGCTGCCGACGGCCAGACACAACGAAGCCATCAGAACGTTGCGGGCGTCGATTCTCTCCCAACCCCCCATCTTCCACATGCGTAGGAACGGCCACGCCAACACGGTGAAGATCAACGCCAGAACGAGCACCATCAATTCCGTCGGGTCCAGGGCGAGGCTCTCGGAGCGAAATTCGCGGGCGGCTACCAGGCCGCCCATGACCCACTCGACGTCGGCGGTTTCCTTGGTTGCGAACTGGATGCGAACCGGCTGCAAGAACATCAGATAGCTCTCGCCGCCGATCTCCACGCTTCTGACCTCACTCGTTCGAACGGTTTGGTCGGCCGGGCGGGTGTCAGCGCCTTCGCCGCCCGACTCGGGCACGGCGCGGAGCCGGATTCCGGAGGACCCGGAAGAGAGAAAAATTCTTCCGCTGGACTGGGCCACGAAGACTTGATCGAAGAACTCGACCTGTCCGAACGCTTCGTGCTCGGTCGGATCGACGGTGATGATCGACCCGAGTAGCGCCTCGAGGTCGACGTAGAGGGCAAGGTTGTCGACGCAAATCGCGGCGGCGGCGATCTCGAGTTTCGGGTCGAAAAAGGCGCCGACCTGCGCCGCAGCCGCCGCCATGCACTCCTTTGCCCAACGCGGCTCCTCGCGCGGGAGATTGCCCCCGGAGACGTCGGTTCCGTTCGATGACGCGTCAGCGGGGGAAGTCCCCGGGCCATCCGCGGGTCTCCAATACGCGTCGGTGACTCCACGAACCAGGTTTTTTGCCCTCAGCAGTGTCGAATCGGCGACCTCCGACA
>CBDUXW010000216.1:0-6012 GCA_965371275.1 uncultured bacterium
TGTCGAAGTGTGGTGGGCCTGGCACGCGGTGCTCCCGAGGAGCCTTGGAAATGCCAACGATTCCCGGCGGACGCGCGATACTGATCGGCGCCTCGCTATGCTTGCCACTGTCGCCCGCACCCGCAACGGCGCCGCTCGCGAACATGCCGGCGCAGACCGACCGTCAGGTCCAAGCCCGGCCCGGCTTCGACGCCAACGTCGAGCTGGTCACGGTAGGCGTCTCGGTACTCGACGAGAATGGGGTGCCGGTGGCCGACCTCGAAGCCGCTGATTTCCGCATCACGGAAGACGGGATCGCACGCCCGGCGGCCTTGCTGTTGACACCCGATGCTACGCCCTTGGATATCGCGCTGGTCGTCGACCTGAGCAACAGCATGAGCGACAGCGAGGGCCGGCGGCGCGCCCGCGATTTCCTCGAAGCACTCGCCGCGGACGACTGCGCCTTTCTGCTCGGCTTCAGCACGGAAGTCGGCGGCTCGGTGTGGGGTCCACCGGATGACGAGCGTCTACACGACGCCTTGAGAGAGACCGAAGCGGTCGGCGGCACCGCGCTCTTCGACGCGCTCCTCGCCGCCGTCCGCGAGCTCGAGCAAGCGGGCACCGGCGGGACGTTACGCGGCGCGGCGAGCGGCGCCCTCAATCCCGAGGCGCGGGGCACCGAAGCGGTACGTCGGCGCGCCAACAATCCCTGCCCGGCCCCCGTACCCCCCGGGCGCGAGGGTGACCCGGCGTACGCGCGTCGCAAAGCCGTCGTCGTTGTTTCGGACGGCATCGACTCCACCAGCACGAGCACGGCCGACGACGTGCTCACGGCCGCGGAGCTGACCGGAGTCCCCATTTTTCCGGTGAACCTCGGCAGTGACGGCAGTGGCAACCGTGGTAGCCGAGGCCGTGGTCGTGCCTACACGCCGGGACGTGGCCGATGGACCGCCGCTCCGCTGCCGGAGTGGGCGCAAGACGGTGTGCTGCACGGACTCGCCGTCATGACCGGTGGCGCGATGGTAAGCGCCAGCGAGGCCGGCTACGCCGAGCTGCTCGCCTGGCTGCGAGGTTCGTACATCGTCGGCTACTACACCGACGCAACGCACACGGGCAGTGGCAACGACTTCACACGCCACGAGATCCGGATCCACGTCGATCGCGAAGCGGTCAGCGTCGTACACCAGCCCGTCTACTACCGACCGACCGTCGATACGGCGACGGCGCGCTACGACGTCGAGGAAGCCGGTAAGCTGTTTTCAGATGGCGAGCTGCAGGCCGCCACGCTGGTTCTCGATCGGGCGATTCGCGCCGATCCCGGATACGCCCCGGCCTACTTCCAGCGAGCGCTCGTCCTCGCCGAACAGGATCGCCTTCAGGAAGCTCAGACCAACGCGCTGCAAGCCGCAGCGCTGAGCCCCGGCGTTGCCGACTTGCACGAGCTCGCCATGCACCTGTCGATTGACGTCGGCGACGGTATTGCGGCCTGGGACCAGGCCATCCAGGCGGCGCAGGCTGGCGCCGACCTGCGCCGCCACTTCGAGCGGCTTGACGCTACCGGGGCGGCGCCCGCCGACTTCGACGCGCGCGTCATGGCGCCGCGGGTCATGGTGGCTCGCTCCTACACCGCGGTCACCAACCTCTTGATGGAAACGGCGCTGGCCAAGGTGATGCAGTCAGTGCGCCGCGAATTGGCGGCGGCTCCGGGCATCGGCGTCGTGGTCGATCCGTCGCTCGCCGACTTCGCCTTGACGATCACCGCCAGCCGCTTATCGAACCGGCAACCACGCATGATGGACGGCGAGTTGGTGGTCTCCGACCTGTCGGGGCGACGCGTATACAGCAAGGCCTTCCTTCTCGAAGATGTCGACAATCCGGGCCGCATCGCCGCCAACCTCGAGCGCATCATCCTCGACCTCGAGGACAAGCTGAGACGCTAACCGGCGACAGGCGCCGGACCAGACTCCGAGCGGCCGAGAATATCCTCGATCACGCTCACGCGGCGACAATCGGCGACCGCCGTCGACCGGGCGGCGATTTTTCCGTAGAATTCAGCCTTCCAGCTACGAGCGATTTCCCCGGGAGGATCGACATGCAACGTAACGCGCTGCTCATGCTGTTGATCGGTGTCACCATCGCCGGCTGCGCGCCGGGAGCCCCGATCGACGCCGCCGACCTCGTGCTCGTCGGCGGCAACGCTTATACCGTCGATGAAGGGTTGCCGTGGGCCGAGGCAATCGCCATCAAGGGCGACCGCATCATGGCCGTCGGCAGCAATTCGGATATCGAAGCGCTCGCCGGACCCGACACTCGAACAATCCATCTGAACGGCGCCTTCGTAAGCCCGGGCTTCAACGACGGCCACGTTCATGTAGGCGGCACCGGTGCACTGCTGATCGGCGTGAACTTGCTCGAGGTCCATGCCGAGACACCCTTCAAGGACGCCATCCGCGGCGCCACCGAGCGCTTGCCGGCCGGCGCCTGGATCACCCGCGGTTCCTGGGGCGCCTATGAGCAATGGGGAACCGGATCGGCGGGCGAAGAGACAACCACGGCATTGGCCGAGCCGTTCACGCCGCACCGCGACATGATCGACGATTTCACCGGCGAGCATCCGGTGCTGGTGAGCAAATTTGACGGCAGCATGCATCTGGCCAACAGTGTGGCGCTCGAGTTGGCGGGCATCGATGACAGCACGCCGAACCCCGAGGGCGGAGAGTTCGTGCACGATGACAACGGCCGCCTGACCGGAATCCTGAAGGGACGCGCCCTGCAACAAGTACGGCGCGCCCAGACGCCGAAGTCGTTCGATCTCCTCATGCGTGAGTTCGAGCAGGTTCAGAAGGAAGCGCGCGAGGGCGGCATGACGACCATCCAGGACCTGACGTCGGCAGACATGCTCCGCGTCTACCAGGAAACCCGCAGGCAAGGAAACCTGACCGTACGAGTCATGTTGCGGCCCACCTTGTTCATGGTCGAGCACGCCGACGCGCTCGGCATCACCACCGGGTTCGGCGACGACTGGCTCAAGTTCGTCGGTTACAAGGCGTGGGTCGACGGCATCATGGGGTCTTCGAGCGCCTTGTTCTTCCAACCTTACGACCACATGCCCGACAACCCCGGACGACTGCGCGACATCATGTTCCCGGAAGGCCAAGAAGGCTGGGGCATGCAGATGACGGTGTCCGACAAGTACACCGATGCCCCGCCGGGCAATCTGGAACAGTTGCTGCAGGTCGCGGTGGAAACCGGCATGCCGGCGCACCTACACGCCATCGGCGACAAGGGCGTCAGGATCGCCCTGGACGTGTACGAGAAAGTGCTCACCGACAACGACATGGTCGATTCGGACCATCGCTGGCGCATCATTCACGCTCAGGTTCTGCACCCCGACGACTTCCAGCGCTTCGGCGAGCTCAATCTGATTGCCGAGGTGAACCCCTACCACGTGTCCGACGACATGCGCTGGATGGAGGAGCGTATCGGCGCGGAACGGAACCTCGGCGCCTACGCCTTCCGCACGCTCAAGGACAACGGCGCGATCCTCGTGTTCGGCTCCGACAGCCCCGGCACCAACGCGGCCCGCTATTTTCTCAGCCCGATCTACGGGCTGTACGCCGCGGTGGCGCGACAAACCCTGGGCGGCGAGCCGACCGAGGGCTGGTACCCCGACCAGCGGCTGACGATCGAAGAAGCCATCGAGGCGTACACCAAGAACGCCGCCTGGGCGACATTCGACGAGGACAACAAGGGAACGCTGACGCCCGGCAAGCTGGCGGATATCGCGGTGTTCGACACCGACCTGATCGACGCCGGCCACAACGACCCGGCGAAGCTGCTGGATGCCGAGGTTCTCTACACCATCGTCGGCGGAAAAATCGTTTACGAACGTCAACAGTAAAGGAAGGTGAACATGTCGCGAGCGAAAGCTGCGATCGCCCTTATCGGAGTCGTCGCGTTACTGAGCACGTCGGCCGCGCAGCCGGCGTTCGCGTCTGCTCAGGCCTCGGGCCAAGGTCCCTACACGATCGAGCAAGTCCTGGCCCCGGGATATCCGGTGGAGCTGACCGCTGCGGCTGATGTCGATCGAATCGCTTGGATTGCGTACGAGCGCGGTCGGCGCAACGTGTACTCGGCTACCGCTCCCGATTTTGAATCCTTGCGCCTGACCGACGTGGCCACCGACAACGGCGACGACCTGACCAACGTCGTGCTGTCGAACGACGGCTCGATCGTCGCGTTCGTACGCGGCCACAGACCGAACCGCGACGGCTGGATCGCCAATCCCATGAGCGGCGCCGACGGCGCCGAGCGCGCCATCTGGGCGGTGCGCAGTACGGGCGGCCCGGCATGGCGTGTTGCCGAAGGAGCCGACCCGGCGTTGTCGCCGGACGGGCGGTGGGTTCTGTACACGCGCGGCGACCAGATCTTTCGCGCTGCGGTCGATCCGACGCTGGCGGCGGCACGCGATGAAGACCCCCAAGTGCCGCTGTTCACTGCGTACGGTGACAACGGCAACCCCGTCTGGTCACCCGACGGCAGCACGATCGCCTTCGTATCGCAGCGCGGTGACCACAGCTTTGTCGGCGTGTACGACATCGACCGGCGCAAGGTCAGCTACCTGGCCCCGGGCGTCGACTACGACTCGAGCCCGACGTTCTCGCCCGACGGCACGCGCGTCGCCTTCATTCGCCGTCCCGGGCAGACGTTCGGCCAGCAGGTGGCCGGCGACGGCCGTGGCGGCCGCGGCGGCCGCGGCGGTTTCCGTGGCGGTTTCCGTGGTGACGACGGAGGCGAGCCGGCTGACGGGCTGCGGCGGGCTGCATTCGCCGGTGGCTATGCGCTGTCGTTCTGGGTCGCCGACGTCGAAACCGGCATGGGCCGCGAATTCTGGCACGCCCTGCCGAACGACAACAGCTTCCAGCCGGGCGGCTTCGAATGGGCCGGCGACAACGTGATCTTCCAAGCCGAGCCGGGCAACTGGCGACATCGCTTTTCTGTTCCGATTCCGTCGCCGACGGAAAACTCGGATGACAGCGTATACGGGCGCTACTACAGCACCTCGGCTCCCTCGGGCGCCTCTACGGCCGCGCCCATCGACCTGACACCGGGCGACGGCATCGCTGAATTCGTCAGTATCTCGCCCGACGGGATGTATCTCTTCTATGCGACCAACGTCGGCGACATCGACCGACGTCACATCTGGCGCACGTCCACAGCCGGTGGCACTCCGGTGCAAGTCACCAGCGGCGACGAGATCGAGACCTATCCGGCGGCTTTGGCTTCGGGCGGCGTGGCAGCGCTGACCGCTTCCTACAACCGGCCGCTATCGGTGGCCGTGGTACAGGAGGGATCGACCACGCCGCAGGTGATCTTTCCCGAGCTGAGCGACGAGTTTCCGACCACCCACCATGTCGTTCCGCAGGCCATTACGCTCACGGCGGCAGACGGTTTGGAATTTCCGAACCAGCTGTTCCTGCCGACGGACATACAGCCGGGCGAGCGCCGCCCCGCCGTCCTCTTCACGCACGGCGGTTCGCGCCGCCAGATGCTGCTCGGCTACCACTACATGCATTTCTACCACCTGGCCTACGCCGTCAATCAATACTTCGCCAGCCAGGGCTATGTGGTGATCTCGGTGAACTACCGCAGCGGCATCGGCTACGGCGCCGAGTTCCGCAACGCGCCCAACCGCGGCGGCGCCGGCAACGCCGAGTATCAGGACGTGCTCGCCGCCGGCCGTTATTTGCAGTCGCGGCCGGACGTCGACCCCGACCGTATCGGCCTCTGGGGACTGTCTTACGGCGGCGTGCTGACGGCCCAGGGGCTGGCACGCAACTCCGACATCTTCGCGGCCGGCGTCGACCTCGCCGGCGTACACCTGTGGGGCGATTCGATCGATGAGGACGATGTCAGCTACACGTCGTCGGTGATCGCCGCCATCGACACCTGGCGCTCACCCGTACTGTTGCTGCACGGCGACGACGATCGCAACGTCGAGTTCGGTCAGACCGTGGGCCTGGTGCAGCTCCT
>CBDUXW010000217.1:0-6004 GCA_965371275.1 uncultured bacterium
CGTCGCCGGCGAGGATCGCGATCGCCTCGCCGAACACCATGTGGCTGGTCGGCTGGCCGCGCCGCAACTCGTCATCATCGAAGGCCGGCAAGTCGTCGTGGATCAACGAGTATGTGTGTACCAGCTCGACGGCGCAGGCGGCCGGCAGCAGGGCGTCAGGTTCGGCACCACACGCTTCACCTGCCGTCAGCAACAGAATGGGCCGCAGTCGCTTGCCGCCGGCGAACACCGAGTACCGCATCGCCTTGTGCAGCGGTGGTTGGCCCGCGTCTTCCGGCGGCAGCAACTTGTCGAGCGCGTCGTCGATGACTTGCTGGCGGTCGGCGAGGAGTTGGCGAGCGGCGGCGGCCGAGCTCTCGCCGAGGTCAGCCATCCTCGTCATCATCGTCGGGAACGTCGAGCGGCTCGGTCGTGATCGTCCCGTCGAGCGTCGCCGAGAGCCGCTCGATCCGTTGCTCCATGCCGTCCAGGCGCTGGCGGCAGAACGCGAACAGGTGCACGGCGGTCTCATAGACCTCGAGCGCCTGTTCCAGCGGGATGTCGCCCTCCTCGAGATGCGCGGCGAGCTCTTCGAGCTTGACCAGGGCGTCGTCGAAGGACAGCGACTCGTCACCGAACGCAAAAGACTCCTGGTCTGCGGTTTTGGAATCGGCGGCGGTCATGACGGGCGCGGGCAAATGGTGGGTACCGGGTCGCGTGAATCAGCGACCGGAGGCGATGCTAACACCGCCCATGTAGCCTCACAAATGTCCGGCGTCAGCGCCCTCGTGCGTCGCTTCGACGGCGCAGTCGAGCGTATCGCGGGCGAGGCGCACGCTGACCTTGTCGCCGATGGCGACGTCGCCGGCATGGCGTACGATGCGGCCGTCGTCCGGCCGCTCGCAGATCGCGTATCCGCGACCGAGAACCGAGAGGGGACTCATCGCCTGGATACGGGCATGCGCTTCGGCGAGCCGGGCTTGCTGCCTTTCGAGAGAGCGGCGGAGCGCTGTTCCGGCGCTCCTCACGGCCGTGTCGAGACGCGCCCTGTGCTGGACGGATGCGGCCGCAAGGCTGCGTGACGCAAGCAAGCGGCCGACCGCATCGACGCTGTGCCGGTGCCCTGAGAGACGGTCTTCGATCGGCGTCACGACGCTTTCGAGGGCGCCGTCCAGTCGTTGCCGATAGGTGCCGAGCAAGCGCGCCGGCTGCGTCAGGCTGCGCTGCAGGCGCGGCTCACGCAGTCGGTTCCGAGTCGCCAGTAAGCGCTGCGACAGTGCACTACGAGCCCGGTGTTCGGCCGCCCGGGTCCGTTGCAGCAGAGATTCGCGGCTGGCAGCCACCAATTCGGCGGCGGCAGTGGGTGTGGCGGCGCGCTGATCGGCAACGAGATCGGCGATCGTTTGGTCGATCTCGTGCCCGACTGCCGAGACCACCGGGATCTCGGAGGCGGCGATGGCCCGCACCACAATTTCTTCGTTGAAGGCCCACAGGTCTTCCCGTGAGCCGCCGCCGCGTCCGACGATCAGCACGTCGGCGCGCGCCTGCCGGTTCAAGAGCTCGATGGCGGCGCCGATCTCTTCGCCGGCTTTCGCCCCTTGAACCACCGCCGGGGCGAGAACGACGTCGACGGGAACCTGGTTCTTGCGCCACACACGCCACATGTCGCGCCACGCCGCGCCGCTCGGTGAGGTCACGACACCGACGCAGCGCGGCAACAGGGGGAGCGGCTGTTTGCGGTCGGCATCGAACAGACCTTCCTCGGCGAGGCGTTTCTTTAGTTGCTCGAACGCCATCTGCATGGCGCCCCAGCCGACCGGCTCGAGGATGCGAGCAATCACCTGGAACTGGCTGCTGCCCCTGTAAATCTCCACCTCTCCGCCGACGATCAACTCGAGGCCGGTCTCGAGCTCGAAGGGCACGGACTGGTTGTCGCGCCGGAACATCGGCACCTTGAGAACGGTCTTGTCATCCTTGAGATCGATGTACCAGTGGCCGGCGGCGCTCTGCGTGAAGCCGCTCACCTCGCCCTGTACCCAGACGAAGGGGAAGCGCTCGCCGAGCGTCTGCTGGGCGGCGTTGACCAGCTGTGAGACCGTCCAGACGCGACGCTCCTCAGGGCCCGGCAACATCACGAGAGCTGCGCCTCGTCCGCTGCGGTGGGGTCGTCGAGCGAGCCGGGCGGGTCAAAAAACGTTTCGATGGCGCCGGCCTTGCCGGTGTCAGGATCGACTCGAACAAGCGCCCCGGCGACGCGAGGGTTCGACTCGGCAACCTGGAAGCGCGCGGGGCGGCCGGTAGTGAACCGATGCAACACGAGATCGGTTCGGGTCCCGATGACGGAATCGTACGGTCCTGTCATGCCGACATCGGTGCAATAGGCGGTGCCGGACGACAACAGGCGGGCATCCGCCGTCGGAATGTGGGTATGGGTGCCGAGGACGGCACTCACCCGGCCGTCGGCGTACCAGCCCATCGCCAGCTTCTCCGAAGTGGCCTCGGCGTGCATGTCGAGGAGGATCGTCGGGCAGTCGTCGCCGATTTGTGCGAGCGCCTCGTCGAGACCGAGGAACGGGCAGTCGATGGGCTGCATGAACACACGTCCCTGCAAGTTGATGACGGCGACCGGATGGCCGGTACGCGAGCGTCCTCGATACACGCCGCTGCCGGGGGCGCCGGCGGGAAAGTTGAACGGCCGCAAGATGCGCGGCTCGCTGTCGAGGTAGGCGTCGATGCCCCGCTGCGCCCACACGTGATTGCCGGTCGTCAGCACGTCGACGCCCAGCGCCAGGATTTCGTCAGCAAGGGTGGCGGTCACACCGCGCCCGGCGGCGGCATTCTCGACGTTGACGATGGTGAAGTCGACGTCGCGAGCCTTCTGGATGACGGCGAGGCGCTCGGCGAGGATCCGGCGGCCCGCCTTACCAACAACATCACCGAGGAAAAGCAGGTTCACCGTGCGAACCCCACAGCCCGCGTCTCGCGGATGACGGTCACCTTGATCTCACCGGGATACTGGACTTCCTTCTCGATGCGCTTGGAGATGTCCTTGGACAGCCACACGGCCTCGTGATCGCTGACCTGCTCGGATTCGACGATGATGCGCAGCTCACGACCCGCCTGAATCGCGTACGCCTTGCTCACGCCGTTGAACGCGTCGGCAATCTCTTCGAGTTTCTGGAGGCGCTTGACGTAGGTTTCCAGCATGTCGCGGCGCGCCCCGGGACGCGCCGCCGACAGGGCATCAGCAGCCTGCACGAGCACGGCCTCGACAGTGGCCGGCTCGACATCGAAGTGATGGGCCTCCATGCCATGGATAACGGCTTGGTCTTCGCCGTAGCGGCGCAGCAAATCGATGCCGATGGTCAGATGGGTGCCCTCCACCTCGTGATCGACGGCTTTGCCGATGTCGTGCAGCAAGCCGGCGCGGCGCGCCACTCGCTCGTCGGCGTGGATCTCGGCGGCGAGGATGCCGGAGATCGTCGCGACCTCGATCGAATGCCGTAGCACGTTCTGGCCGTAGGAAGTGCGGAATTTGAGCGTTCCCAAGAGGCGGATGAGCTCGGCGTGGAGGTCGTGGACACCGAGGTCGTGCGCAGCCTCAGCGCCGTCCTGACGAATCTGTTCTTCGATCTCCTCGCGCACGCGTTCGACGACCTCTTCGATGCGGGCCGGGTGAATGCGCCCGTCGCCCACCAGACGCTCGAGGGCGAGCCGGGCGATCTCCCGTCGTAGAGGGTCGAAGGTGGAAATCAGCACCGCTTCCGGCGTGTCGTCGACGATCAGATTCACGCCGGTGATCATCTCGAAGGCGCGGATGTTACGCCCCTCGCGGCCGATGACGCGGCCCTTCATGTCGTCCGACGGCAGCTCGACGACCGACACGGTGTGCTCGGCGACATGATTGCTGGCGCACCGTTGGATCGCCATCGAAACGATGTGCTGTGCTTTCTTGCGGGCGTTGGTCTTGGTTTCCTCTTCGATGCGGCGGAGCGACTTGGACGCTTCTTCGCGGGCCTCTTGCTGCATCAATTGCATGAGTACCTGCTTGGCCTCGTCCGATGTCTGCCCGGCGATTCGCTGCAATCGGTCGAGCGACTCCTGCCGTTTCCGATTGGCTTCCTTCTCGAGAAATTCAACGCGCTCGATCTTGCCGCGTAGCTCGCGCTCGAGGCGGGACAGCTCCTTTTCGCGATCGTCGAAAGCGTTGGTGCGACGATCGAGCTTTTCTTCGCGGCGAGTAATCCGCTTCTCGAGACGGCTTAACTCGCGGCGGCGATCGCGGCTGTCGTCGTCGAAGGCCTGACGGGCCTTCAAGTGTTCTTCGCGGGCCTCGATCTTCGCTTCCTTGAGAACCGACTCGGCATCGCGCTCCGCTCCGTCGCTGAGCTCCGTTGCGTGCGTCCGCGCCTCGTCGAGCAGGCGGCCGGCGAGACGGCGCCGCACGGTGAACCACACGGCCATGAGAATGAGGCCGGCGACGACGACCGCGCCGCCGACGGCCAACGCCGTTGATGTGGAGAAGGCGGCGGATTCGGGGTTCTGAAGTGGTAGAGCGAGGCCCAGGGTGCTGAAACGTGCGGTGCCATACATGGTCACCCCCTGTTCAGCCTCGTGTCACGACAAGGGAGGACGCTCCGACCGGCACAGGTCGGCGGACGAGACGCCGCTCAGCGGCGAGAGCCGGTGCTCTGGAAAGCAGGGGAACTCAAAAGCCTAGACGGCTACTGCCCCCCTTGTGGATACAGGTGTTGTTGACCACCAATCCTTGCAACATCCAGGCGATATTCCTTGGCTCTCGTTAGCTGATGATGAATCTGGCCGACGATTTTCGGCGTCTAGCGCAACACTCGGGATGTCGGCGAAGTCCCGAGCATGGTCCACGTTCTGCCCCTCCCGTTCTTCGAGGGTCTTTGATTGCGTTCGGTAGGTTGTTGTTCGCGATGTGCCGCGAATTTCACATGTTGCTTCTATGTTACAGAGGCGCCCGTGGATTGCAACGGGAGGATTTGCGAGCTCGCTCAGCGGCGCTGTGCGCCGAGCTCGGCGACGAGCGCATCGGTGATCGCCTGGTGCGCCGCGTCGATTTCGTCGGCCGTGAGGGTCCGGTCGGCGGCGCGGTACGAGCAGCGCAGGGTGAGGCCGCGATGGCCTGCAGGAATTTCGTCGCCCAGGTACACCTCCAATAGCTGAAGGCCGGTGAAGGGCAAGGCCGCGGCGGCGGCGGCCCCGTGGACCGTGTCGTGCACACGGGCGTACTCGACGTCGGCAGCCAACACGATGGCCACGTCGCGCACGCCGCCGGGGAACTTCGAGATCGCGCTGTACTGCGCGACGGGGCGTGGAAGGGGCAGCAGGGCGTCGACATCGAGCTCTACGATCCACACCGGAATATCGATGTCGAACTGCGCTGCAGCCGCATCGGTGAGCTTTCCGGCCCATCCGGTGGCAACGGTGCTGCCGGCTTCGTCGCGGGCCGCCAGGCGGGCGCCGGCGTTTGGATGGATGCCGGCGTGCTCGCCGGCCTGCCAGTCCCACGTCGGCCACGACATTGCGGCAGAGACGCTGTCGACGGCTCCTTTCAGATCATAGAGATCCACCTCTGCCGGCCGCTCGTCCCAGCCACCGCTGTAGCGATGTCCGGTTTGCAGCAGGGCGACGCTCCAGCGCTCGGATACGCCCTTCTCGGCAACCGGACCGAGGAATGTTCGTCCCACCTCGAATAGTCGAAGGTTGCTCTGACCGCGGTTGTTGTTGTGCACGGCGGCGGCGACTAGCCCGGGCGCCAGGTGGGCCCGCAGCACACCGAGGTTCTCGGAGATCGGATTGGCGAGCTCGACGATTTCCTGCGCGCCGCCGGTGAACACCTCTTGCTCGGCCGGCGAGCTCAACGAGCTGGACATCACCTCGCAGAAGCCGGTAGCGGCGAGACAGGCCTTGAGGCGGCGTTCGCCGAGCACCTCGGTGGTGCCGGACTCGGCGGCGCTCGATATCGCAGGCAGGGTGGACGGCAAGCGATCGTACC
>CBDUXW010000218.1:0-5998 GCA_965371275.1 uncultured bacterium
GGTGTTGTCGGGCGCCGCACAGCTGAGCGCTGCGAGCAGGGCGACATACAGAAGGAGGGGTGAGCGGTATCGTCGACTCGGTGGCGTCATTCGAGCGTTTCGTCCCGTTTACCGTCCGCCCCGCCTGATCTGATCGATGAAGTACGCCTGCTGGTAGTAGTTCATCGACAGGATGCGCCACTCCTCGGCGGTGCAGGCGCGGGTCGGATCGGTGCCCTCGATGTAAGCCAGGACCATGGAGGCCCCGCACTCGTCGCTCGACAGCAGCCCGGTGCGCGCGTCCACGGTGCGCAGGACGACGCCGACCGGGAGCTCGAAACCCTTCGGCTCGAGCCCCTCGCTGGCCGCCTCCATTACCTCCATCCAGATCGGCAACGCGGCGCGGGCGCCCTCCTCGTTGGGGCCGATGGGTTTCTTGGTGTCGTTGCCCACCCAAACGCCGATCGTGTGATACGGCGAGAAGCCGAGGAACCAGGCGTCGGAGTAGTTGTCGGTCGTGCCGGTCTTGCCGGCCAACGGCATGCCGAGCTCGCGGGCCAGGAAACGGGCGCGTCGGCCGCTGCCGCCCTGCAGGCCGTTGTCGTAGGTGTACTCGATCACGTTGGCGAGCATGCGCGACATCATGAACGCGACGTCCGGATTCATGACCTGCAGCGACTGGCGCTCGGTGACGTACACCGGGGCGCCTTCGCGGTCGACGATGTTGCGGTACAGATGCGGCTCGACACGCACGCCGCCGTTGGGGAAGACGGCGTAAGCGCGCGTCATCTCCCAGAGCGAGACGTCGACCACGCCGAGGGCCAGCGATAGATATGGTTGCAGGTTCGCGGTGATGCCGAGCTGGCGCGCCATGTCGATAATCCGTCCGACGCCGACCTCTTGCTGCAAGGCGACGGCGACGACGTTGCGCGACTTGACCAGCGCCTCGGAGGCTGTCGTGATGCCGACGTATTCGTCGCGGTAGTTGTGTGGCTCGTAGGGCTGCGCCTGGCCGGGCTCCTCGAAGCGTTTGGGCTCGTCGAGCATCAGGTCGCCGGCGGTCCAGCCGTTGAACAAAGCGGTGGCATACACGAAGGGCTTGAAGGCCGATCCGGTTTGCCGCACGGCTTGCTTGGCACGGTTGAACTCGCTGACGTCGAATAGGCGGCCGCCGACCATCGCCTTGACCTCGCCGGTGTAGTTTTCGATAACCAGCACAGCGCCTTCGACTTCGGGGTCTTGGTCGAGAGCGACGTCGACAACGCCTTCGGCGGAGACGTCGAGCACCTCCACCGAGATCCGGTCGCCGCGGCGCAATAACGCATCGAGGCGCACACGGCCGCGTCGGGTCCAGTCGGCATCTTCGGGCGTCAGCTGGTCGGTGAGCTCTCCGATCTTCACCGTCGCCAGCTCCTCGGTGACGTCGAGCACGATGGCGGGAACGTAGTCGCCGACGTTGATGGTGCGCTCCCAGCGGCTTTCGCGATGCTCGGCCAGGTCGACTCCCTCATCGAGCAAGTTGCGCTGCACGCCGCGCCATCCCTGACGCTTGTCAATCGCACGCAGACCGTGGTCGAGAGCGTTCTCGGCGACCGTTTGAATACGCGGATTCAGCGTCGTGTACACGCGTAGCCCGGATTCGTACAGCGACGTGCCGAAGTCGTCGTAAAGCTCCTTGCGGATTTCCTCCGTGAAATAGGCGCCCAGCTCCTCGCTGCGATCGCGGTTGGCCACGATCAGCGGCTCGTCGCGTCCCGCCTGCCATTCTTCCTGCGTGATGTAGCCCTCGCTCCGCATGCGGCCCAGAACGATATTGCGACGCCTCAACGTGCGCTCGGCGTTGCGCTGCAACGGGTAGTAGTCGCTCGGTCGCTGCAGGATGCCGACCAGTATTGCCGACTCCCCCAAAGTAAGCTCATCGAGCTCTTTGTCGAAATAGAACTCGGCTGCGGAGCCGAAGCCGTAGACGTTGTGGCCCATGAAGATCTGATTCATGTACAGCTCGAGGATGCGTTCCTTCGAGAAATACCGCTCGGTTTGCAGCGCGAAGTAGAAGGCTTCAACGAGCTTGCGGCTGGCCGTTTTTTCGGGGCTCGACCATCCCAGGCCACGCGCCAACTGCATCGTGATCGTCGAGGCGCCGCGTGCCCCGAACCCTTGAGTCACGTTGTCACGCACGGCGCCCAGCACGCCGATGGGGTCGACGCCGACGTGCCAGAAGAAACGGCTGTCCTCGGTCGCCAGCAGCGCGTTGCGCAGTTGCTCGGGGATTCCCTGATACGGCACCAGCTTGCGGCGCTGCAGCGCTTCCAGCTCGCCGAACACGTTGCCTTCATCGTCGTACAGGATGACCTGCAAGCTCGGTACATATTCCTCCAGAACCCGAACCTGCGAGGCATCGGGCACGTACACCATGGCGAAACCGATGCCCGACCCCATGAGGACGATGAGCACAGACGCGATCGCCAGATTGCGCGGCCGGGTGAGCAAGCGATCGAGGCGCTTGGCGAAACGGGCGAAACGACCCTCCGGGGAAATTTCCGTGGAGGCCGCTACGGTACTTCTCTCAGAGGTCATATTCAGCATGGTAGCATGGGTAAAGTCGGCGAATTCGGCCATGAAGGGCGAGCCGAAGGCTCTTGTACGGTAGCTTGACAGGCCCTTGCGACCATTGTTCCATTTGCTCTTAGCAGTCTCCTGAGCCGAGTGCTAGCAGGGCGCCGTAGAACTCCCGGCAGTTCGTGCCCACCTTGCCAAGGGCCGATCGGGCGAATCCATGACAGAAGCACTCAATCCACGCCGCGCCGCGATCCTCGACGCCGTGGTGCGCAACTACATCAGCACCGGGCAACCGGTGGGTTCCGGTACTGTCGCCGCTACCCTCGGTGAGTCGCTCAGTCCGGCGACGATTCGCAATGTCATGGCGGAGCTCGAGCATCAGGGGTATCTGGAGCAGCCGCACACGTCGGCGGGACGCACGCCGACGGCCCGCGGCTACGGCGTGTACGTCGGCAACCTGATTCGCGACGGCGGCCTCCAGGATGTCGATGAGACTTCGATCCGGGAGCAGCTACACACGGCGCCGCCGGCGCTCGAGGCATTGCTGCAGCGGGCCTGCTCGATGCTTTCGGAGATGACTCATCAGGTCGGGATGGTGCTGGCGCCCCCTCCAGCCGATACGAACATACGGCAGATCAATCTCGTGCGGATCGACGGCGGGCGACTGCTGGTGCTCTTTGTCACCGACAACGGCTTGATCCACAGCCACACGATTGACGAGGAGGAGGAGCTGCTGGAGGATGACCTGGAGTCGGTGGCCGGCTACCTCGGCGGTCATTTTCGCGGCCGGACCTTGCGCCAAATCCGCGACAGCATCGGCAGCGACCGGGCGCGGGCCACAGAACGATCTGAAGCCCTGGCCTTTCGTTTGGTGAGGCGGTCGCTGGTGGACCTGATCGAGGAGGCCGAAGTGTGGCTCGAGGGCACATTTCATCTGCTCGAGAGTCCCGAGTTGGCCGATCGCGACGTACTGCCCTCCATTTTCGAGGAGTTCGAAGAACGGCGCCAGATCGGCCGGCTGTTGACGGAGTGCGGCTCCGGGTCGCAGCCGCGCGTGTTGATCGGCCGCGAGCGTCTGCCCGCGGCCCTCGGGGAGTGCGCGCTGGTGGCAGCCAGTTATTGCTCCGGGTCGCGACCGCTCGGGGCACTCGGCATTCTCGGCCCGGCACGTATGGAATATCACCGGACGATTCCGATGGTGGACGCCATGGCGCGCGCCACCAGCGAGATGGTTACCGAGCTTTATACCTGACAGGGTGCTGAAGAACTTCCCGGAGCACCGCCGGCGAATCTTGCGGTGCACCGGCCTCGCCACGACGCGAATGCCACAGCAGCCCCTGAAGAAGTGAGGGACAGAGTGTGAACGGAACGACAAGAGAACCGATGGATCAGTCGGACTCACCCGACGTCGAAGACGCCGCGGCAGAGAACGGTCAAGACGGTATCGAGCCCGCGCCGCTGTCCCGGAACGATCTGGAAGATCAATGGGAGGTAGCGCAAGCGGAGATCGATCGCTTGCAGGACCAATTGCTGCGCAGTCAGGCGGAGCTGATCAATTTTCGCAAGCGCGCGCAGAGAGAGCGAGTCGAGCTTGCCACCATCGCGCAGGCCGAGCTGCTCGAGCGCCTGGTGCCCGTGCTCGACGATTTCGAGCGTGCGGTCGAGACCGATACGGAAGACATACGCACGTACCACGCCGGCATCGAGATCATCCTACGCACGGTGCAATCGGTCTTGGAAAAGATGGGCGTCGAGCGCCTCGAGCCCGTCGGGGAACCCTTCGATCCGCAGTTCCACGAGGCCGTTGCCCGCGCCGAGACCACCGAGGTGCCGGAGGGACACGTACTCGAGGTGTACCAGCCGGGGTACCGGCTGCGGGAACGGCTGGTGAGACCGGCAACCGTCGTGGTTGCCTACGGCGGTGCGACGGCGAGCGGCGACGGCGGGCCGTCATCGGATGACGATCCCGAGTCCGGAGAAGCGACGGACCGAACCGATGCGTGACGTCGACTACTACGAAATTCTCGAGGTCGGTCGCGACGCTTCCCAGGAGCAGATCAAGAAGGCGTACCGCAAAGCGGCGCTGAAATATCATCCCGATCGCAACCCGGGCGACGCCGCGGCGGAGGAGCGTTTCAAGGAGTCTGCCGAGGCCTACTCGGTGATCGGGGATCCGGAGAAACGCGGTGTGTACGACCGCTTCGGCGCGGCGGGATTGCGCGGCGGCCCGCAGATCAACGCTGACGTGTTCGCCGATTTTTCCGATATCGTCGGCGACATTTTCGGATTTGGTGGGATGTTCGGCGGCGTGGGGCGACAGGGCAGGGGTCACTCGGGCCGTGGTTCCGACCTGCGCGCCGAGCTGTACATCGACCTCGAGGAAGCGATGGCCGGCGCCGAGCAGACGATCTCCGTCCGCCGACACGTTGCGTGCCCGGAATGCGACGCCACGGGTTCGGCTTCGGGAGCGGGCACGACCCGCTGTGGCCAATGCGGGGGCAGGGGGTCCGTGCATCAGCAACACGGCTTCCTGGCGATCGCCCGACCGTGTGGTGATTGCGGGGGCACGGGGCAGCGGGTCGCCGATCCGTGCCCGGTCTGTCGCGGTGAAGGGCGCACAGTGGACAGCGACGAGCTCACCGTCCGGGTGCCGGCCGGCGTCGACACAGGCTCGCGTCTCCTGTTGCGCTCCGAGGGTTCCGCAGGGCTGCGTGGTGCGGCGCCCGGAGACCTCGAAGTGCTTATCGGTGTGCGCGACCATCCTGAGTTCGTGCGCCGGGGCGGCGAGCTCTTTACCCGGATCCCCGTTTCGTTCCCGAAGGCCGCGCTAGGGGGTTCGATCGATGTGCCGACGCTCGGCGGTGAGGCCGCTACCGTGGAGATTCCGGCGGGGACGCAGGGTGGCGACGTCATCAACATCAAAGGACGCGGCATGCCCCACCTGAACGGTGGCCGGCCTGGGAATCTGCGTGTCGCTATCCAGGTGGTCACTCCCTCCCGGTTAAGTGCTGAGGAACGTGTCCTCATCGAGCAACTCGCCGAAGTCACGGAGGAACCCGAGCGTCCGACCGACAGCGATTCCTGGTGGGATCGCCTGCGAAACCTGGTGGGTTAGCCGGCTGACGATGCACGACTCTTCTCGTGTCCGTCGGCGGCTGCGTATCGACGGTCTCCCGGATGGTGTGGAGGTGGTCGCGATCGACGGCGCACCGTTGAAGCACCTGCTGGTTCTGCGCGCAACACCCGGCGATCAGGTGTACCTCTTCGATGGTTGCGGCCGAGAGGTCGAAGCCGAGCTACTCGAGATCGACAAGTCGGGTGCGCGCCTCCAGGTGCTGCAAACGGTCGTCGAGAACACGGAATCGCCGCTCGAGTGCTGCTTGATCCAGGCGCTGCCGGCGCGACTACCGCGCATGGACACGATCGTGCGGCAGGTGACCGAGCTCGGTGTGAGCCGCAT
>CBDUXW010000219.1:0-5985 GCA_965371275.1 uncultured bacterium
CACGACAAGGCCAGCTCCAGCACGACAAGTGAGCCGCTCAGTCGGCCGATCCGCAGGCTCGAGGAGCCACGGCTCTCATCGTTCAGGACGTCGCCGATGTTTCTGCCGGTCGCCCGCAGCGCCGGAACGGTTCCCGCCAAGACGGTGGCGAACAACGTGACTCCGACCGTGAACAGCAGCGCCGGCAGATCGACACGGATGTCGATCCAGTACGGCTTTTGGATGTCGATGAGCGCCGCGTTGAAGGCGGCGACGCCGGCGTAGCTGAGCCCCAGGCCGAGGATACCGCCGACCGCGCCGAGCACTAGAGATTCCGCGAGCAGCTGGCGCACAACACGATAACGATTGGCGCCAAGGGCGGTGCGTACCGCCACCTCACGGGCGCGCAATGTGGCGCGGGCGAGCAGGAGGTTGGCGACGTTGGCGCAGGCAATCAGCAACACGCCGAACACAGCCGCCAGCATCAAGTACAACACCAGCGTAATCTCCGCCGGCATGTAGTCTTCCTCGAAGGTGATGACGGTCGCACTGATGCCATCGTTAACGTCGGGAAACTCGGCCTCGATGCGAGCCGCGATGGCCTGCACCTCCTCGATCGCCGAGTCCATCGTGACACCCCGATTGAGGTGGCCGAAGGCGGAGAAGGAGTCGCCGCCGCGGCGGCGCGGCCGTGTCGTCCAGTCCTCGCGGTAGGTGAGCCAGATCTCCTGGTTGAACGGAAAACCGAACCCCGGAGGCATGACGCCGATGACCGTCATGGTTTCGCCGTTGGCTCGCACCGTGCGCCCGAGCACGGCCTCGTCGGCTTCGAAATAGTTGCGCCAAACGTCGTAGCCTAACACCAGCGTTCCGGGGGCCGTCGGCGCGTCTTCCCCCGCCTCGAACAGGCGACCCAAATGCGGCTCTACGCCCAGAATCGACAAGCCGTTGGCAGTCAGAAAAGCACCTGCGAAGCTCCTCGGTGGCCCCTCTGTGCCGGCGATGTTGACCAGGCCGGTGTACACGGCCGCGAGATCCTCGAACGACGTTGCCTGGCGGCGAAAGTCGTCGACGTCGTGCATCGGCATCCACATGCCGTTGAAGCCGCGTTCCACGTTGTTTTCGTGCACGACCACCAAGCGGTCGGCGTCGCGCACCTGGATGCCGCGTATGACCGAGCCATACACGACGCTGAACGTGTGCGTGGTCAGTCCGACGCCGAGCGCGATGGTGAGGATCGATACGATGGAAAGGACAGGGGTCCGGAACACCATCCGGACGGCGTAGTTCAAATCGGTGATCAGGGTGGCCATGTTTCCCTCTTTGGTGAGCCTCCGGGGTGCCGGCATCGCCGGTCCGGAGGGCCTCCTGCCGGCCAGCATGTAGCGGCCGCCAAGCTCCAGCGCTTGCGCCCAGAACCACAGCCACAGCCAGGTGCGGCCACGGCGTTGGGCATGTTCCTCGAACTCTTGCAGCACATCGCCGAGGATGGTCAGACCCCGTGTGCAGGCCGGAAGCACGGCACGCAGGAATCGTTCGGCGAGACGCGGGGGGCGTGGCGTCATGTGCGGTTGAGCTCTTTGTCGAGGCCGCGCCACAGCTTGTCGAGCGCAGTACGCGATTGCTGGAGCTTCTCCAAGCCCGTCTCGGTGACTTCGAAGTGGCGCTGCGGGATGCCGCCGCGCCAGCCTTCGACGGAGCGTGTGGTCCAGCTCAGATAGCCCTTCGACTCGAGCCGGTCGAGCGTCGTGTAAAACGCTCCCCGCGTTACCCTGCGGCCGGAGCAATCCTCGATCTCGCGGCGTACCTCCACGCCGTAGGCCTTGTCGGCCTTCTGGAGGATCGCCAGCAGCACCATCTGTTCGAATTCGCCGAGAAAGTTCTTGGGAGGCATGTTTGTTCCTACGCTGGATTCGAGTGGGCTGTTTCGTTCCCTGCTCGTGCAGCAACTCGTCTACTTTGTAAGTCATACGGTATGCAAAGTAGACTGTTTCACGGAGACGCCATTTTTCTCGTGATGACGACTTGTTGCCCGTAGCGATGCGTACTTGTGGAAGCTCGGCCGCCGGACTGCTATAGATCGACGAGAGGCCGGCGGTTTCGAACGAGCAGAACGACGGGAGTAGACATGCGCATCGTTGTGAGCACGCCCACCGGGAACATCGGCAGCGTCGTCGCGGATCGCCTGCTCGACGCCGGCGCCGATGTCGTTGCGGTGCATCGCAATCCGGAAAAAATCGAAGATCTCGCCGCCCGCGGCGCTCAGATCCACCAGGGATCGCTCGACGATGCCGTCGCCCTCGAAACGGCGTTGTCGGGGGCCGACGCGCTGCTGTGGGTGACACCGGAGGACCTGAAGGCGGAAAATGTCCGTGCCTCGCAAAACGCTTTCGGAGAGGCGGTCGCCGCTGCCGTGCAGGCGGCGGGAACGCCGCGCGTGGTCAACATCTCCAGCGTCGGCGCGCAGCACGACGAGGGCACGGGACCGATCGCCGGGCTGCACGACGTGGAAGAAATGCTCGACGCGACCAGCGCCGCTGTCCTGCATCTGCGGCCGGCCTACTTTTTTGAGAACTACATCGTCCAGGTCGACGCCATCAAGGCGATGGGCAGCATCATGTTGCCGGTGTCGGGTTCCAAACGACTGCCGATGATCGCCACCCGCGACATCGGTGCCGTGGCCGCCGACAAGCTGCTCGACGATGGCTGGTCTGAATCTTCCATACTCGGGCTCCACGGCCCCAGCGACCTGACGTTCGATGAAGCGGCCGACACGATCTCGGCGGCGATCGGTCGCCGGGTGCCCCACACGAAGATCGACGAGATGCAGGCGCGCATGGGTCTGTCGATGCTGGGCCTCTCGCAGGGTGTTATCGACGCCGTGATCGAGATGTATCATGCGGCTGAAAGCGAGCACATCAGGCCGGCGGAGCCGCGCACCGAGGAAACCACGACGCCGACAACGCTGGCCGAATGGGCGGCCGAGGTTCTCGCACCGAGATTCGCGTAGGGGGGAGGGGTCGTGTCGGGCAAGAGCGGTTTCAAGGTCGCCGCCGTATCGGTGGCTGCCGAGTTTCTGGATCGAGACGCTACCGTCGACAAGGCCTGCTCGCTGATCGCCGAGGCGGCCGGCGCCGCACTGATCGTTTTTCCGGAGACGTTTATTCCCAACTACCCGCTATGGGTGTGGGAGATTCCGGCGAGCAACAGCGACATGCTCGCCGAGTTGCAAGCCGAGCTCGTCGCTCAATCCGTGGCGATTCCGAGCCCGACAACCGATCGGCTGTGCGCCGCCGCCAAGGAAGCAGGCGCCTACGTCGTGATCGGCGTCAACGAGCCCATCAGCGGCGCGGCCACCGCAAGTCTGTTCAACACGACCATCTACATCAGTGCCGACGGCGACATCCTGGGTCGCCACCGCAAGCTCGTGCCGACGGCGCCGGAGCGACTTGTATGGACCCCCGGCGACGGCAGCACCCTCGAGACGTTCGACACGCCCCTAGGGGTGCTCGGTGGGCTGATTTGCTGGGAGAACTACATGCCGCTGGCGCGCTACACGATGTACGCACAGGGCACGCAAATCTACATCGCGCCGACTTGGGATTGCGCCGACACCTGGATAGCAACGTTGCGCCACATCGCCAAGGAAGGCGGCGTATATGTAATCGGCTGCGGCTCGCCCACCCAGGTGCGCCACATTCCCGACAGCTACGCCTTTAAGGCCAAGTACTACGGCGACGACGACGAATGGATCAACACAGGCGACAGCGCCATCGTCTCGCCGACCGGCGAGATTCTCGCCGGGCCGGCCCACAAGACCGAGGAAATCCTGTACGCCGACATCGATCCGAACGCGGCGCAGGGTGTGAAGTGGAAGCTCGACGTCACCGGGCACTACAGCCGCCCCGACGTCTTCGAGCTGATCGTCAACACCGACGAGCGTCCGCAGCTGTGGTTGTCCTCGACGCTGGCGTCTGATGACGAGGGCGGCGAGTCCTAGGCGCGACTTCTCAGTACGTTCTGTCGCGGTCCGGGGGCCAATTCACAGCTTGTATTTCGGATAATAGGCTCCTATTATGGAACGCAATCCGATCCCGCCCTGATGGAGGCCCCCCGATGTCCGCTTCGAACCTTGCCACCTCGACGCCCACCGCTCCGCGGGCGGCGATTCTCCAGCACATCGGCAACACTCCGCTGGTTCTGATCGACGGCATTTGGGTCAAGCTGGAATGCGCCAATCCCGGGGGCTCGGTGAAAGATCGGATCGCCAAGTTCATGCTGCAGGCTGCCACCGAGCGCGGCGAGCTGAAGCCCGGCGACACGATCGTCGAGGCGACGTCCGGGAACACCGGAATTGCCATCGCCATGGTGGCGCGTGAGCTGGGGCACCCGGTGATCATCTGGATGCCCGAGCACATGAGCGAAGAGCGGGTGGCGATGATCGAGGCGTTGGGCGCCGACGTCCGCCTGACACCCAAATACGAAGGCTTCGAGCGCCCGATCGCTATTCGCGATTCCTACCGCGGTCGCCACGGGTACTACATTCCTGACCAGTTCGCCAATCCCGACAACATTCGCTGCCATCGCCAAACCACCGGCGCGGAGATCGCGCTGCAGCTACTCATCAAGGACAGCTTGCGCCTCGACGCGTTCGTCGCCGGTGTCGGTACCGGCGGCACGCTGATGGGGGTCGGCCAGGCGCTCCGCGAGACCATGCCCGAGATCCGCATTGTCGCTGTCGAACCCGAAGAAAGTGCCGTCATGGGCGGCGGCGCGCCGGGGGAGCACGGCATCCCGGGCATCGGCGACGGATTCATCCCCGACCTCATCGACATGGACTTCGTTGATGAGGCGATAGCCGTTTGCACGGCGGATGCCGACGCCGCGGCCCACGCCATCCACGACAAGCACGGCTACTGCGTGGGCATGAGCGCCGGAGCCAACATGGTTGCCGCGGGGCGGCTACGCGACCGGGGCATGGACGTAGCGACGGTCTGGCCTGATTGTTCCGATCGCTACATTTCCATGGGCCTCGATTCGCCGGGAGAGGGTTCCGGCACCTGTCCGTTGCGTTCGAGGTGCGCCGCCCGCTGGGAGCAGGTGATCGACAAGTAGCGCCACGCGAACCCGTTCACAGTCGGCTAGAGTCTCGCCTATGAACTCGAGCCCGGCTCCCGCTCTACGGGATCTCGTCCTGATCGGCGGCGGTCACAGCCACGTGACCGTGCTCAAGCGGTTCGGTATGGAACCGATGCCGGGCGTGCGCCTGACGGTGATCAGCCGCGATGTCGACGCGCCTTACTCGGGCATGCTCCCCGGCCTCATCGCCGGTCACTACACGTTCGACGAAGTGCACATCGATCTGGGGCCGCTGGTCCGTTTCGCCGGCGCTCGTTTTTTCCAAGACGAGGTGGTCGGTATCGACCCGGTAGCCAAGCTCATAAGCTGCCGCGACCGACCGCCCGTGCCCTACGACGTCGTGTCTATCAACATCGGCTCGACGCCGGGGTTGCGCGTGCCGGGCGCTGCCGAGTCCGTCGTGCCGGTGAAGCCGATCGCCGGCTTCTGGCGGCGCTGGCAGCAGCTCCGCGACCGCGTCCTCGCCGCCGCCGGCCGCGAAGAAATTCGCATTGGGGTCGTCGGCGGCGGCGCCGGCGGTGTCGAGGTCCTGCTCGCCACGCAATACCGCTTACGGCGCCTGCTCGAAGAACGGCATCAACGAGCCGACCACTTGTCGTACTTCCTCGCCACCATGACCGAAGAGATTCTGCCGACGCACAACCACCGGGTGCGCGACAAGTTCCGCCGCGTCCTCGATGAACGCAACATCGAGGTGCTTACCGGTCGCCGGGTCGAGGCGGTGGATCGCATACAACAATCGGCGGTTGCCGACGACGAAGCTGCCGCCGGCGCATCCGGCTACCGGATCCGCTTCGCCGATGGCGACGCGCTCGAGCTTGACGAAGTGCTGTGGGTCACCACGGCGCGGGCCGCCGACTGGCCGGG
>CBDUXW010000220.1:0-5956 GCA_965371275.1 uncultured bacterium
CCACGACGCCCAGGACATCGAGGACGGCAAGGTGTTCGAGGTCGACGTGGAGGTGCTCGTGCCCGGGGTCGAGATCAGGGCGCGCAAGGGCTACGTCGACAGTGGCAGCTGAGTTCGCGCCACCCTATCGGTAGCCGGGTTCGCGCCGCCCTCTACTGCCGGCCGCCGATCGGGGCGATATTGCGTTCCTCGAGCATACGGTTGAAGGCCGGCAGGTCATTCGACAGCAGCGCCTGCAGCGATGCCTGGTTTTCGGTCAACTGTTGCTTCAGCACCTGGTGCACCTCGCGCTGCTGGTCGTTGGGTGGAAAATCAGCCGTGGCCACGCCGCCGGCCAGGTAACTGATCTGCCGCGCCAGCCGCGCCGGCCAGCGAAAGATGTCCTGGCCGCGGCCGGTGGCGCGCAGCTGCATCAACTCTTCTTCGAGCTGCACGAATGTGCCGCCGAGCTCCGCCATGGCGGCGACGACGTCCGTGTGTCCCTGCGCCTCCATCACCTCTTCGAGGTCGGCGAACTGCCGGCGGATCCACTCGATCTGCTCGATGACGCTCGCTGCCGCCACCAGGTCGTCCTGCAGCTCGCGCAACATCGCCACCTGCGTCGCGATATCGCTCTCGCTGCCCTCGGAGTTCGGATCCTTGAGGATCTCGACCTGTTGCTCGTAGGTCCGGCCGCCGACCTCGAGCGCGACCGTGTAGGTGCCCGGAGGTTGCAGAATGGTGATGCCGTTGCCACCGGACCGCCATCCTTCGGCGCCCAGTTGGGCCCAATCGGCGTACAGCGCCTTCGTGCGCAGGCGGATCTGGCCGCGCTCCGCACCGCGCAAGTTCCACCAGATACGGTTGATGCCGGGCGCGCCGGAGCCGCTCATGGTGCGCAGCGTGTCGCCGGCGGCGTTGGCGATGCGAATGGTCACCTCGCCCGCCTCCTCCTCGCGCAGCCAGTAGTTGATCGAGGCGCCGTAGGGCGGGTTCTCGCCGGTTGTCGGGTCGGCGGCCGAGGTCATCGGCGAGGTGCGGTTATGGAACCGATACGCCGGACGCGGCGCGAACAGATGCGCTGCCGACGCCGCCACCGCGGGGGTGAGCTGCTGCAGCGGCGTGATGTCGTCGAGAATCCAGAAACCGCGGCCGTAGGTGCCCACCACGAGGTCGTTGAAGTGCTCCTGCACCACGAGCCCGTACATGGGCGCCGGCGGCAGGTTGGTCATCAACGACTCCCAGCGGGCGCCGTCGTCGAACGATACGTAGAGGGCGTTCTCGGTTCCGGCGTACAGCAGGCCCGGCCGCACCGGATCTTCGTGGATGCTGCGGGCGTAGCTCAGCGGGCTGTCGGAGATGCCCTCGGTGATCTTCGTCCAGCTCTGACCGTAATCTTCGGTCTTGTACAGGTAGGGCGCGAAGTTGCCGACCTGGTGGAACTCGATCGCCACGTAGGCCTTGCCGGCGTCCCACTTGGAAGCGTCGATGGTGCGCACGACGCCGTCGGCCGGTAGATCGGGAAAATTGCCGGTGACGTTGCTCCAGTTGGCGCCGTTGTCGCGGCTGACCTGCACCAGCCCGTCGTTGGTGCCGGCGTACAGCACCCCGGCTCGCGCCGGCGACTCGTCGAAGGCATAGATCACGCAGCAATACTCGACCCCGAGGTTGTCGGGCGTCAGGCCGCCCGAGATACCCTGCCGGGACTTGTCGTTGGTGGTCAGGTCGGGGCTGATGACCTCCCAGCTCTGGCCGCCGTTGGTGGTCCGGTGCACGACCTGGCTGGTCGCGTACACGGTGTTGTGATCGTGCGGCGAGATCTCGATGGGGAAGGTCCACTGGAAGCGGTACCTGAGATCCTCTGCCGGCCAGCCCAGGGTGCTCTGCGGCCACACTTCGACCTGGCGGAACTGTCGGGTTTGCTCGTTGTAGCGAACCACGATGCCGGCGGCCGCGCCGAGGCCCGAGGTGCTCGACCAGATGATGTTCGGGTCTTCGGGATCGGGCGTCGCGAAGCCGCTCTCGCCGCCGCCCACCGAGTGCCACATGCCGCGCGGGATGCCGCCGCCACCGAATCCGCCCGTGCGGCTGTTGCTCGGTCCACGTGTCGACGGCCCGTCCTGGCGGTTGCCGAGCACGTAGTAGGGAACGCTGTTGTCGACGGTGACGTGATACATCTGCGCGATCGGCAGCTGGATGCGGTTCCACGTCTTGCCGCGGTTGTGAGAGATCGCGAAGGCGCCGTCGTTGCCGACGACCATGCGGTCGCCGTCGGTCGGGTCGATCCACATGTCGTGGTTGTCGCCGCCGGGGCCGCGCCCGGCTCCGGCAAGCTGCGAGCGGCCGCCGTCGATCGAGTGCACGAACGAAGCGCTCAGAAAGTAGGCGTCGTCGGGATCGTCAGGCGACGCCGCGCAGGTGTTGTAATAGGCGGTGCGGCCGCCGAACTGGCGGTCGTGGGTGGCGAGCAACCAGGTGTCGCCGCCGTCATCCGAGCGCCACAGCTCGCCGCTTTCGGTGTCCTGCTCGTGCCAGGGCACGCCGTCGCCGGTCTCGATGAGGGCGTAGATCCGATTGGAATCGGCCGCGGTCATGCACAGGCCGACCTTGCCGAACGGCAACGTCGGCAATCCGTTGCCCTCCAGTTCCGTCCAGGTATCGCCGCCGTCGCGCGACATGTGGATGCCGCTGCCGGGGCCGCCGCTCTCGCGGTTCCAGGTGTTGATCGCTACCTGCCACATCCCGGCGAACAGGATGCGCGGGTTGTTCGGGTCGATGACCAGGCTGGAAGAGCCGGTGTTCTCGTCGACAAACAGCACATGCTCCCAAGTCGCGCCGCCGTCGGTGGTGCGAAAAATACCGCGCTCCGGTTGCGGGCTGTGGCCGTGACCCAGGGCCGCCACGAAGACGATGTCGGGGTTGTTGGGATGAATGACGATGTCGGAAATGCGGCCCGTCGCCGCGAGCCCCATGTTCTGCCAGTGGTCGCCGCCGTCGGTCGACTTGTACACGCCGTCGCCGATCGAGACGTTGGAGCGAATATGGGGCTCACCGGTTCCCGCCCAGACGATCTGCGAATCGGACAGGGCCACCTCGAGGGCGCCGATCGCGTGGACCGGCTGGTCGTCGAAAATCGGTTCCCAGTTGATACCGCCGTCCTCGGTCTTCCACACGCCGCCGGTGGCGGCGCCGGCGTAGTAGGTGAGGGGATCGCCGGGGATCCCGGCTACGGCCGCGACACGGTTGCCGACCGGCCCGATATGCCGGAAGCGCAGTTGCTCGAGCTGATCAATCGACATGCCCTGCTGCGGGGCAGCGGCGACGCCGGCGGGCGCGGCCGCCGCGCCGACCAGGCCGAGAAGAAGTGTGAGCGCCGCGAGAACCGCTGCTACAGGAGAAGGCCAAATACCGGGGGAGCGTGACATGGGCACCTTCCGAGGTTGCGTGGGTGGCAAAGAACCAGCCTGAGGAATAGCGCAGAATCACGCCGACGACAAGGACTGTGAGTCGATCGTGCTTTCCGATTACAATCCTGCCGGTGCTTGCCCGCCGCCCGTGGCCGGGCCGCTTCAACTTCGGAAGGAGTTCGCCACATGAACCGCGTCGCTCCGCGTGTCGTCGTTCTGTTTGTGGTCGTTGCCAGCGTGCTGCTATCAGGCACACCCGTGGTATCGCAGGGAAACGGCTATCGACAAGCCGTTGAGCGAATCCGCGACGAGGGCTTCAACCGCTCTCAGGTGATGGATTTTGCATGGCACCTCACCGACGTCATCGGTCCGCGACTCTCCGGCTCCGCCAACCTGCGTGAGTCCCAAGAATGGTCCAAGGACACGATGGAGCAGATTGGCCTCAGCAACGCGACCATCGAGCCGTGGGGCGAGCACGGTGTGAACTGGGACGTCGAATACGTCTCGCTGCACATGCTGGAACCCGACTATCAGCCGCTGATCGGCTATCCACAAGCCTTCACCGTGGGGACCGACGGCAAGATCAGCGGCGAGGTCGTGGTCGCCGATATCGGCAGCAGGGCCGACCTGGAGAGGTATCGCGGCCGTTTGCAGGGCGCCATCGTGCTGTCCACACCGATGCGGCAGTACGGCCCGCGATTCAAGCCGCAGGCGATCCGGCACGACGAAGGGTCGCTGGAGGTTTTTGTCGAGGAGGGCGTCGACCGCAACAACGCTCGGCGACGCGAAGAAGAATGGACGCGCAACCCGCCACGGCCCGACGACCTGTCCGCCGCCGACATCGAGGCGTTCTTCAAGGCCGAGGGGGTGGCCGTGGTTCTGGTGGCCGCCCAGGGCGGCGACGGCACGGTATTTGTCACCGGCCGCCGCGACCGTTCTCCGGCGTCCGTCCGCAATAGCCTGCCGACGCTGTACATCGCGCCGGAACACTACGGGCGGATGTACCGGCTGGCGGCGGGCAACGTCGCGGTGACGATGGAAGCCGAGGTCCGTATCAGAATCGAGGAGCGAGACAGCCGCGAATACAACGTGATCGGCGAGATTCCGGGCAGTGACCTGGCACACGAGATCGTCATGATCGGCGCCCATCTCGATTCCTGGCACGCCGCCACCGGCGCTACCGACAACGCCGCGGGGTCGGCCGTCGTTCTCGAAGTAATGCGAATCTTGAGAGCGATCGGGGCGACGCCGCGCCGCACGATCCGTGTGGCGTTGTGGAGCAACGAGGAAGGCGGGCTACGCGGCTCGCGCGCCTATGTGGCGCAACAGTTCGGCAATCCGCGAGACGGTGTCGAGGCCGACTACGAGAACTTCTCCGTGTACTTCAACATGGACAACGGCACCGGCCGGATTCGCGGTATTCATCAGCAGGGCAACCCGTTCGTGGCGCCGATCTTCGCCCGCTGGATGAGGCCTTTCGACGATCTCCGGGTCGGCACCCTGTCGAACTTCAGCAACATGGGCTCCGACCAGCTTGCGTTCGACGAGGCCGGGTTGCCGGGGTTCCAGATTCTGCAGGATCGGATAGAGTACCGCACGCGGACGCACCATACGAACATGGATGTCTTCGACAAGCTGCTGCCCGAAGATTTGAAGATCAACGCGGTCGTCCTGGCGAGCTTGGCGTATCAAGCGGCGATGGTCGACGAACGCCTGCCGCGCAAGCCTTTCACCGACTGGCGGCCGGAGTTCGAAGTCACACAGGCGGACGTCTTCGGCGCCGGCAACGCCTACACCAACGCCATCGCCGACTACGACAACGACGGTGATCTGGACATCTTTGTGGGCTTCAACGGGCGGCCCAACCGGCTGTACCGCAACGACGGCGGGAGCTTCACCGACGTGGCTGCGCAGGTCGGTGTCGACGACAACGACGTTACCCGGGCGGCCGCCTGGGGCGACTACAACGGCGACGGAAATATGGATCTGTTCGTCGGCTTCGTGTCGCGCCAGGGGAGCTCGAACCGGCTCTACGAGAATGGCGGTGACGGCAGGCGCTTCACCGACGTCACGGCCGCCGCGGGCATCGGTATGACCGGCAGCTTCCGGCAGGTGAGCTGGGTTGATTACGACAACGACGGCGACGTCGACTTGTTCCTCGGCCTGCGCGACAAGCCGAACGTTCTCTTTCGCAACGACGGCGGCAGATTCACCGACGTCGCCGAGTCCATGGGGGTAGACGATCCACGGCGGACCGTGGGCGCCGCCTGGTTCGACTTCGACAAGGACGGCGATCTCGATCTCGTGGTGGCCAACATGGACGGCGACGCCAACGGCCTGTTTCGCAACGACGGCACGAGCTTCACCGATGTCGCCGTCCAGGCCGGCCTCGACAACGGCGGCCGCGCCCTCGGTTTTCCATCGTACGGCAGCGTCCGGCCGACGCTCGGCGATTTTGACAACGATGGAAACGTCGACGTCTTCATGGCCAATTACGGACCCAACGGCCTTTTCCGCAACCTGGGTGACGGTGGCTTCGAGAACGTCGCAGCCCGCCTGGGAGTGGCCAT
>CBDUXW010000221.1:0-5949 GCA_965371275.1 uncultured bacterium
GAGCGGCTGTCTCCTCCGCCACCGGTGCCGGCGGCGTCGGTTCCGGGGGTGCCAAGGCTACGAGGTTCACGGGCGTTGAGGCGAGGACGAGCGGCGTCGGCACGAACATCGGGGCCATCAGCAGCATCAGCGTCACGCCGACGTGCAGGGCGGTCGACGTGATCACTGCGGAACGGAAGCGCAGTTCCTCAGCCTGGCGCTGTTCGAGCACCTCCCAGACATGGTCGGTGTGCAATGTGCGCGGTGGCGGCGTCTCGGTCATCGGTTGGGATCGGGGCTGGTGACGATGTTCACATTGGTGATGCCGGCGCCGTGCACGGCGGCGAGCACGGCGACGATGCGTCCGTAGACGGCCTCCGTGTCGCCCTGGATATACACCGCCTGGTCGAGGTCGGCGAAGGGCACCAGGCGTTCCTGCAGGACGTCGGGTTCCAACGCGTCAGGGTCGTCGTTCAGGAAGATCTCGCCGTCCGAGGTCACGGAGATGTGCACCGTGCCGCTCGGCAGTTTGCTCATCGGCTGGGTTTGCGGCAGCGTGACGTTGGCGCCCTGCATGAGCATGGGCGCGGTGATCATGAAGATGATCAACAACACGAGCGCGACGTCGACGAGCGGCGTGATGTTCAGGTCGGCCAGCGAGTCGTCGTCATCGTGGAACGAGCCGAGTTCCATGATCCGTTACGCCTTGGTGGGGAAGTTGCGTTCAATCAGCGCCAGGAACTCGAGCCCGAAGTCCTCCATCCGGGTGGCGATGCGTCGAATCTTGGTTTGTAGATAGTTGTAGGCAACCACAGCCGGGATCGCCGCGGCAAGTCCGGCTGCCGTCGTCGTCAATGCCGCGCCGATGCCGGGGGCGACGACGGAGATATCGGCGGAGGCGTAGGCGCCGATGGCGTTGAACGCGTCCATGATCCCCCAGACGGTGCCGAACAGCCCGATGAAGGGGCACACGGCGGCAGTGGTGGCGAGAAATACCATCATGCGCCGCAAGTTGTCGCGTTCCGCCCGGGCGGCCCGCTGCATCGCCCGCTGTAGTGGTGATAGCTGAATGGTGGGCTGCTCGTCGCCCGGGTTGTCTGCCTTGCCCGCCTCCATCTGCGCCGCGAGTTCGGCGTAGCCGGCCAGGAACATGGCGGCACAAGGGCTGTTGTCGAACTCTTTCGCCGCCTCCTTGGCCTCCGAAAACTTCCCGGAGCTGTGGAAGGTCTCGAGGAAGGCGTCCGTTTGACGGCGCGCTTTTCGAAACAGCATCACCCGGTCGAGGATGATCGCCCATGAGACGACGGAGAACACCGCGAGCGTCAGCAGCAACAGCCACGCCACGACGCCGGACCCCCGGATGAGGTCGATCATGCCCGGAGGTTGAGCCTGCAGTACGAAGAAGGATTCCACTGTCGATCAGACCGGGGAAATGGGGATCGCGAGAAATTCGCTACCAAACCACCTACACACAGCGCGACCGAGCAGTATTGCGCTCGGCTGCACACGTATCACCACCCGCCGTCAAATTAGCACGTCGCAGCGTTCGCTGTAAATGTGGCGTCGCAAACGGTAGTGTCCATCAAACTTAGACGACGCTGGTGGGAGCGTGAAGGGTCTTCGAGGACACGACCTCGCCACCGGCATTCTGGGCGCCGACCATGCTCGCGTACCTCCGCATCAAGAATCTCGCAGTTATCGAAGAGCTCGTCCTGGAGCTCGGCCCAGGCTTGACGGTGTTCACCGGCGAAACGGGCGCAGGCAAATCGATCATCTTGGACGGACTTGCCCTGGCGCTGGGTGCGCGCGCTTCGCTCGACCAGGTGCGCGCCGGCGCCGACCGGGCGCTGGTGGAGGCGGCGTTCACCGCGCCGCGCGACGCGGCGTTGGTCGACGTGCTCGAGTCCTCCGGATTGGCGGCCGAAGACCGTGGCATCGTGATTCGTCGCGTGCTGACGAAGTCGGCGAGCCGTGCCTACGTCAACGACCAGTTGGTCAGCCAGCAGAAGCTCAGGGCGATCGGCGAGCGCCTCGTAGACCTGCACGGCCAGCACGAGCATCAGTCGTTGCTCGCGGTGGCGGCGCATCGCGAGCTCTTGGATCGCTTCGCGGGTCTCGAGGTTCACCGCGGCGCCGTAGCGACGTCGTTCGACGATGCCGTGTCCGGCGGCGAGAAGCTCGCGGCGCTGGCGATGGACGAACGTGACCGGGCCCAGCGCATCGACCTGATGCGTTTTCAGGTGGAGGAAATCGACGAGGCCGACCTGCGCGCCGGCGAAGACGCCGAGCTGGACGCCGAGCGCCGACGCTTGGCACACGCCGAAGAGCTCGTGTCGCTGGGCAGCGAGAGCGTTGCGTTGCTGTACGAGGAGGAGTCTTCGGCCGCCGTCTTGCTGTCGCGCGCCGAGCACAACCTGGAGCGTCTGCAACAACTCGATCCGGAGGCGCCGGGCGAAATCGAAGCGGTGCGCAGCGCCCGATTTGCTGCCGAGGAGACCGCTCGCACGCTGCAGCGCTACGTCGAGGGTCTGAACGTCGACCCCGACCGCCTCGAGCAAGTCGACACCCGGCTCACCACCTTGCATCGACTCGAACGCAAGTACGCCGACAGCATAGAGGCCATCATCGAGCACGGCGAGAAGGCTCGGCGTGAGCTTGAAGACCTGGAGCAGCACGACCAACGTTTCGAAGAGCTGCAGGCGCAGCTCGACAGCGCCGTGGCTGCCTACACGGACGCCGCGGGCGAGCTGTCCGAGGGCCGCAGGCGTGCCGCCGGCGATCTCGAAAACCAGGTGCTGGCCGAGCTCGCACATGTGGGCATGGAGTCGGCTCAGTTCGACGCCGCGATTTCGCCGGTGCAGCGCGAGGCGCCCCACGGATTGCCCGATGGGGCCACACGCAGGGGCACCGACCACATCGAGTTCAAGCTGACAGCCAACCCCGGGGAGCCACCCGGGGCGCTGACGAAAGTAGCGTCGGGCGGTGAGTTGTCGCGCGTCATGCTGGCGCTCAAGCTCACGGCCACCGACGGCGATCCGCTGGAGACCATGGTGTTCGATGAGGTCGACTCCGGAATCGGCGGCGGCCGCATCGCCGAGCATCTGGCGCAGCGCCTTGCGACTCTCGGCGACAGCCACCAGGTGCTGGTCGTTACGCACCTGCCACAGGTCGCGGCCTACGCCAATTGCCACATCGGCATTCGTAAGAACGAGACGACGGACGGTCGCGTCGCCGTGGCGGCTCACAGACTCGTAGACGACGAGCAAGTTGACGAGTTAGCGCGTATGCTTGGGGGCTTGGAAGTGACCGAAACGACGCGGCAACACGCGCGCGAGATGCTGGCGACCAGGCGCTAGCGCGGAGGCGGGAGACTCGCTGCTAGATCGGTCCGGGGAGCCGATCCCGGCGATTCGATATCCATACCCACGCAAAAAGGACGATCCATGCCCGAGGCCCGAATCGGGGTAATTGGCGGTAGCGGTTTATACGAGATGGCGGAGCTGACGGAACGCCGGGAGATCGACGTGTCGACGCCCTTCGGCGACCCCTCGGACGCGTTCATCCTGGGGGAGTTGGAAGGCAAGTCGGTGGCCTTTCTGTCGCGTCACGGCAGGGGGCACCGATACAGCCCCTCGGAGGTTCCCTACCTCGCCAACATCTACGGCATGAAGAGCCTTGGCGTCGAGGCGATCTTCTCGGCCAGCGCCACGGGCAGCCTACGCGAGCACATCGAGCCCTTGCATGTGGTCATTCCCGATCAGTTCTTCGACCGCACGCGCGGTCGCCGCGCCACCTTTTTCGGCGACGGCGTGGTGGCCCACGTGGCGTTCGCCGATCCACTGTGCCCCGGGATGCGACGCGTACTCGGCGACGCAGCAGATGCCGCCGGGTGCACGAATCACAAGGGCGGCACGTACGTCTGCATCGAGGGCCCGCAGTTCTCGACCAAGGCGGAGAGCGAGCTCTACCGCGCCTGGGGCATGGACATCATCGGCATGACCAACCTGACGGAAGCCAAGCTGGCTCGTGAGGCGGGAATCTGCTACGCGACGCTGGCGATGGTGACCGACTACGACTGCTGGCACCCGGAGCACGACACCGTCACAGCGGAGATGATCATCGCCAACCTGATGCAGAACGTGGCTGACGCGCAGAACATCGTCCGTGGTGCCGTGGCGACCTTCAACGGCGATGCCGAGTGCGGATGCCGGAGCGCGCTGGCCAACGCCGTCCTGACCAACCCCGATGCCATTCCGAAGAAAACGCGGCAGCGCCTGGCGCTGTTGCTCGATCCGATCCTGGGAGAGGCAAAATGAGCATCGTCGTCGTTGGCTCCGTAGCTTTCGACACCGTCAAGACGCCGTACGGTGAGGTCGAGAACGCGTTAGGTGGGGCCGCCACCTATTTTTCGGTCGCCGCTTCGTATTTTTGTCCGGTGTCGGTGGTCGCCGTGGTCGGCGACGACTTCGGTGACGAGCACATGGAAATTTTCGATCGACACGGCATCGATTCCAGCGGTATCGAGATGGCGGAAGGTCGCAGCTTTCGCTGGGGCGGAGAGTATTCGTGGAATCTGAACGAGCGGACGACGACGTTTACCGAGTTGAACGTCTTCGAGGACTTCGATCCCAAGTTGCCGCCGAGCCATCGGCAATCGCCGTTCGTATTCCTGGCGAACATCGACCCGCAGTTGCAGATGTCCGTGCTCGATCAGGTCGACGACCCCGAGCTGGTCGCCTGCGACACGATGAACTATTGGATCGAAGGCAAGCCCGACGTGCTGCATGAGCTGCTTCAAGATGTGGACGTCCTGGTGATCAACGACGACGAAGCACGCGAGTTGTCCGGTGCCTACAATCTTGTCGAAGCAGCGAACACGATCCGCGATATGGGACCGTCGGCGTTGATCGTCAAGCGCGGTGAGCACGGCGTGCTGGCGTTCTTCGGTGACGACGTGTTCTCGGCGCCGGGATACCCGCTGGAGAAGGTCGCCGATCCCACCGGCGCCGGCGATACCTTCGCAGGTGGCTTCTTCGGATACCTGGCCAAACATGGGGAGCAGGGGCCGGCGACGTTGCGCCGGGCGATCGTGGCGGGCAGCGTCATGGCTTCATTCTGTGTCGAACAATTCAGCCTCGGCGGGCTCATTGGTCTCGATGAAGCGCAAATCTCCCATCGTTACCGGGCCTTCCAGTTGCTCACGGACTTCGGCGACTTGTAGGGAGCAGGCTGCGGCGAACGCGTGCCGCGTCGGGTAGCGGCGAGGACGGTGTAGACGATGCTTTTTGCCATCGATGTCGGCAACACACAGATCGTGATGGGCGTGTACGACGGCGACGAGCTGAAGGTGCACTGGCGGTTGTCGACAGACCGCGCCCGTACGGTCGACGAGTTCGGCATCCTGGCCCGCAATCTGTTCAACCTGGACGACATCGACGCTACGGACGTGGAGCAGATCGTCGTTTGCTCCGTAGTGCCGCCGCTCGACGGGGCGCTCGAGCAACTCGGGCGCGACTACTTCGGCGTTGCGCCGCTGTTCGTGACTCCTGGCCTGGTGCACGACATGCCGGTTCTCTACGAGCCGGTCACCGATGTGGGTTCTGACCGCATCGTGAACGCAGTGGCAGTCCGCGAGATATACGGGTCACCGGCAATCGTGGTCGACTTCGGCACGGCGACCACGTTCGACGTCATCGATGCGGCCGGGGCGTACGTTGGCGGATCGATCGCACCGGGCGTCGCGATTGCCGCCGATGCGCTCTATGAGCGAGCGGCCCGGTTGCCGCGTGTCGACATCGCACGTCCCGATCGGGTCGTCGGGAGCAACACCGTGGAGAGCATGCAGTCCGGGATTTACTTCGGTTACGCGGATCTGGTCAACGGGCTCGTGCAGCGGCTTCTCGAGTCACTCGGCGGATCGCCACAGGTGATCGCCACCGGTGGGTGGGCGGCCAGCTTTGCCGAGGACTG
>CBDUXW010000222.1:0-5898 GCA_965371275.1 uncultured bacterium
CCACCGAGTGGGTCGGCATGCGGCCGCTGACGCCGGACGGCCTGCCGATCATCGGCCGCGCCCCCGGCCACGGCAACGTTCATATGGCCACCGGCCACGCGATGCTCGGCGTCACTCTCGGGCCGGCCACAGCGGCGGCCATCGCCGACCTCGTCTGCTCGGGAAGTACCGCCACGCCGCTGGCGCCGTTCGACCCGGCGCGCTTCGTCTAGCAGGCCGTGGTGAAAGTGTGATGGGTCTGCTAGGGGCTCAGCTCGTGCGCCACGCTCAGCACGCGCAGCGGATTGCGAAGACGATGCTGACCTCGCAGGTGCCCGCGGCGGCGCGCACACGCCGCACGACACCGCCGGCATAAGCCGGTCGCACCTCGTCACCGGGGCCCATGAACCGAACGGCGCACGGGTGCCCCTCGGCATCTTCCGAAACCCATCCGGCCACAAATACGCGCACGCCGCTGCGACTGATGTCGGCGGTTACACCGGCGCCCGGATTGAACCCTCGAATTGCCACCGGAGCCTGGTAGGGGTGCCGCGGGTACACCCGCCGGTCTCGCCCTTCGCAGGACAGCCCTTCGGGACTCCAAACGAGCTCGATGACCTCTTCATCGGCACCGCGCAGCCGTAGTAGCTCGCCGGTCAATCCCCGCGATCCTGATCCGTGTCGTCGGCGGAAGGTAATCGGATCCTCCGCCAGGGCCCTGCGGAAGAACGCGCGCACAGTATCGCCGTCGTCAGGCTCGAAGATTTCCTGTGCGTCGAGGAACGCGGGCGTCAGAAAGATGTCGTATTGACGCCCGTCCGGGGCGGTCAAGAGCACACGCCAGCCCTCGCGCTCGTAGTGCTGAATTGTCTCGTTGCTCGTTACTCGCCACGACCCGTGCATCGCTGAGCCTCCCGGGTTGCGGCCCCCGTCTCAAGGCAGCCACGCCATGGGTATTTCTACCTAGGCACAAGGGTAGCACCGGTGAGCCACGTACCAGAAATGCAACCGTCGGGGCCCGGGTTCGACACCCGAGCCCCGGATTAGCTTAGTGACCGGCGTCGTCGCGCACACGCACGAGGAACACGCCCTCGCCCATGCTGGTGACCACCACGATGCCCGAATCGAAGTACGGGAAGTTGCTCCACGTGCCCATCATGCCGCCGCCGTCTTCACCGAACGGCACGGTGTCGAAGTAGGCGATGAGGCGCGGGTTCTCGCGATCGGAAATATCGAGTACGCGCAGGCCCGAGTCGTAGTTCGACTGATACATCGTGTCGCCCTTGATGTAGAGGTTGTGGTCGACGGACGGGTTATCCGCCACGTAGGCGCCCACGAAAATGGGATCCTCGAGCTCCTGCACATCCCAGATGAGCGTCCGCGTGCCCTCGGTCAAGCCCGACACCTCGTCGCCCTCGTCATTCATGTAGAAATACTTGTGGTCGTCGGTGATCCAACCCTGGTGGGCGTAGGCCACGTTCGGGTAGGTCGCCATGCCGAGTGCGGTGGGGTTGCGCCGGTCGGTGACGTCGGCAATCGACAGGGCCGTTTCGTTGGAACCGAAGCAGACCTCGTGGCCGCGATACTGCTCGTCCGGACCGTCGTAGATGATGCACTGGGCGTCGTGCGAGTAGCCGGTGCCGGCCCTGCCGGTGTTGGTGTCGGCAAAGCAACCGGCGAAGCTCGGGTGACGCGGGTCCTCGATGTTGACCATGTGCAGACCGCCGCCGCAGGTTTCGCCGCCGCTGTTGGCACCCACGACATACGCCATCGCCGAGCTCTCGTTGATCACGATGTTGTGCGCCGCGCTGATCTGATCGTAGTGGGCGTCCTCGGTGAACTCGACGGGCTCGCCGTCGAACTCGCGCAGTCGCTCCAGATCAAAAATCTGGATGCCGTGCGTCGGCGCCGCGTCCGAAACGATGAATGCGTGGTCGGCGTGGACCTTGATGTCGCGCCAGACGCTGTCGGGCGCGCCCTCGGTGCGCATGAGGCGGCCGACGTAGACCGGATGATGCGGATCGGTAACGTCGATGAAGGAGGTGGCGATGCTGAGGCCGACGATGGCGTAATCGCGCTCCGTTTCCGGATCCGTCCAGCCCCATACGTCGTTGGTCAGCGTGCCGCGCACGCCGCCGATCTCACGCGTCGGCAGAAAGGCCAGCAAATCGACGTTGTCGCAGCCGAAGCGATCGGCATAGCCGTCGGCGCAGTCCACCGTGCCGCCGGTGATGGCGTCCAGGCCCTTGGCTTCGGAAATGACCTTGGTGGCTGTCCAGCCGCCGTAGCCACGATCGAGAATGGCGGCCGTTCCGGCGCCGCCGTCATCACCGGGGGCGCCCAGCACCATGGTGTCGCCCAACATCGCGAAGCCGGCACCCAAGGCGTCGCCGTTCACGTAGCCGGCCACGCCGACCTTCTCGACACTCATGACGTTGTAGGCGTCGTCCATGTGGTGGACATAGAGAACGCCGCCGTTGTCGAGGTGCTGGATCGAGGCGACGTACAGGTCGTTGCCCTGGATATGCATGCCGGCGCCGAACTGGAAGCCCACGCCTTCGAAACCGAAGAGGCTGGCTTCACGGACCCACAGCTCCTCGGCGTCCGGGGTGTAAATGAAGCGTCGCACTGCGCCCATGGGCGGGTAAAACGGCGCGCCGACGGCCAGCAGGCCGTCTTCGAGCGCCAGCGAGGTGCCGAACCTGTCGCCGGGCACCGAATAGTCGTAGGTCGCGAAGCGGTCCCAGATGCCGTTGTCGTCGATGCGGAACACGTACACGCGCCCGGCGTTCTGATACGAGGTGGGGGCGCCCACGAAGGCCCAGCCGTTCTGGATGGCGACGGCGGCACCGAAGCGCTCCGGTGAGGCGTCGGCAATGTCGTCGGCGCTGATTTCCTCGTCGTCGGCCGCTTCCACCCTGGCCGCCTCTACTTCGCCGATCTCACCGCGCTCGCCGACCAGGCGGGTTACCTGCTGCCAGCCGTCGTTTTCCCAGTGATAGAGGTACGCTGCCCCCCAGTTTTCCTCGGCGCCCGAGGCGCCGACGATCAGCCACTCGCCGTCGCGCTCCATGGCGCCACCGAAACCGGCGCCGTCCTGCGTGCCTTCGGGCCCCATGGTGCCCATCTCCGTCCAGTGGCCGTCGACGCGCGAGTACATGTAGATCACGGCGCGGTCGTCGCTGACCGCCGAAATCATCAACGCTTCACCGTCGGCGAGGATGGCGGTGCCGAAGCCGTCGCCTTCGCTGGCGTCGCTCGCCGTCAGTGCCGCCGCTTCCACCCAACCGCCGTTTTCCGAGCGGTACACGTACACATAGCCGGACGTGGCGCGGTTGTTGGGCTCACCAACGAACACGTCGCGTTCGCTGATCGCCGCGGAGCCACCGAACGCCACCTGGGCGGCGGCGGGCGTGGCAAAGGTGACCACCAATACGAACACAGAGAGGGACAGCAGGAGCTTTTTCATCGCAATTGCCTCGGGTAATGGGGACTAGGGCCGTATCTCGTCCTTGTATAGACGGCCGATCGTGTCTTTCGGTTGCACTGGGAAGCGGAGCGGCGGAGCGACCCGAAGGGCGCCCGCGCATCTCGACGCAAGCAACCGGCGTACCCGCTAACAATGGCGTACCGGGCCCCGAGGATCAAGTCAGCTGCACCCTATGCGCCGGTGTCCGAGTCCGCCCGCAAGCCGCTCCAAACACCACCCCCGTCGCGCTCGTCGTCGTAGCCCCACTCGCCGTCGAAAGCCGCGGCGGTGGTCGCCTCGAACCGCCCCTTGCCGTGGCTGTCGCCCCATTCCCAGTCGAAGTACAGGACGCCGTCGATAACCTGGCCGTGCAGGGCGCCCTCACCGACGCCGAAGCCGAATCGACCGCTGACATTGTCGCCGCCGCGCTCCAAAACGAGCACGGAGTCGAGCGTCTCGGTACCGCCCGCCGCCAGATTGCGGGTGTGCGGCCCCCCGTAGACGCCCTCGAAAGGCTGCTCCCCACGGCCACCGCGCATTCCCGAGACAACCGTTTCGCCGATGCGCCGCGGCGCCAGCGCCTCCAGGTCGGTGGCCGCGGCGCGCGCCCGCAACAAACGTTGCAGGTCGGGATCGTCGAGCTTCTCGACGATATTCTCGATCTCGCCGGCGATATACAGAACCGCCTGGGCGGCGGCGGCCTGGTCGGGCTCGGCTCCGGCGAAGCCGTGGGGATCGGACCTGAGGTCTTCGGCAATCGCCCGCAAGCGCGCCCGCGAGATCGGGTGCGTGGTTTGGTGCGTCATGTAGTCACGCCACGCCTCCTCGGTGGCGAAATCGCCCCGATTCGGGCTCAGCCGCGAGAACACGAGAAACAGCAGCGCCATGCCGCCCGGATAGGTGCCGATGCGCCGAAACATCTCGGTCGCGAAGGCATCGGCGTCGGCCTCGTGCTGCTGCGCGCTCTCCATCGTGATCCCGGAGTAACCCTGGTGCCCATAGCACACGTGGCCGAGCTCATGCGCCAGCACCCAGACGAGCGACGACTTGAGGATCTTCTGCGACAAGTCGTCGACCCGCGGATCGTCGAGCGCATTGTCGGGAATCTGCAGCGCCGTGAGCGGATCGGGAAACCTGCCGCCCGCAAACCGGTCGCCGTTCGAGTACTTCAAGAGCGCGGCGTAGTCGAGAATCGTCTCCTGGCTGAAGCCGTTTTCCTCGAGCCACGCGGAGGCGATCGACAGGTCGTCGAGAAACTTGACCGACAGAATCGGCACCACGATCTGCGGCGGGCTGCTGATCGCGTAGAACGACAACGGCGTTTGGTAGCGGGCCTGAGGGTCGATCAGCGGCAACTCCAGGCGCAGCCCCTCGAGCGGTGCGAGCTCCTCCGGAGTCAGGCGCTGCATGAGCAGGTCGTGGACGTTCCACTCGATATTGGGACCATAGCGGCCGTGCCAGTAGGTCAGCGTGTCGCTGTCGTACAGCGTGCCGTAATCCTTGTCGAAATCGCTCATTGTCGGACCCTGCTCCCGGCTTGCGGCCCGCGAATGGTGAGCTCGTGGGCGCGATGAGCCGCCGTCAACTGCCGTCACCGTGGAAGAAACGTACGGCCGCTTCGCAGTTCTCGGGCGCCGCATCGTCGGCGCCGCCGTCGACCCACTTCTTGAACTCCGCGATGTCTCCCCAGTCTTCGCCCCACACGCCGAGCATCAACGACTCCTTGATGCGTGGCAGGGCGATGGCGAAGTCAGCGCGTTGCGAGGCCGCGATCGCCGCGCCCTCGCCCTCATGCAACGAAGTAGACAGGCGGTCGAGGGCCCGCACGTCGCGCAGCAGCAACGCCCGCGCCGCACCGAACGACTGCTTGTCGGCGAGCGCATCGACGCCGGCGGCGTAGCGAATGGCGCCCGGCCCCGGCGGGATCCGAGTGCCCGGCGGCGCCTGAGGCAGGCCGGCGGCATCACCGGCGCCGGCCTCCGCGCCGCCCCACTCATAAGTGAACTGGGTTCGCATCGACAGCCACAACACCACGGCGCCGAACAAGGCGAAGAACACACCCGGGCCCACCTGGGTCAGCACGATCTCCATGCCCGGGAGCGTCAGCGTGCCGTCGCTCTCGTGGGCGAGGCTCGGCACCTGAATGAACAGCCGATAGCCGAGGTAAATCGATAGCGCACCGGCCATGATCGCGACGATGCGCTCTGCTGCCCGTGCCCAAAGGATGTTCATGGATCGCCTCCCCTTCGCTCGCGCACTGCATGTTCGGCGCCACGCCCGCAAGACGCAGAAACCCCGCCGGTAGCAGGCCATGACAACACCCATCACGGTGTTGCCGCGGGCTGCTAAGGCGGGGTCCCCATCGCGTCGATTCCGGGCGCGACCCACTCAGAAATAGTGTGCTGTCCCAGGAATAGCTTGACACTTGTAGCGAGCGCGACGGGGCGAGT
>CBDUXW010000223.1:0-5878 GCA_965371275.1 uncultured bacterium
AGCGTCGCGGCCCGCGGCGCGACCTCGGACTCCCTGCGAGCCGCCTTACATTCGCTGCCGCCTACGCCGTCGAACGGGAGGCCCACGCGCGTAGACTCTAAGGAGTCCTTCTGCGGGCAGCGGAATCGAAATCATGGCCACCCACAACTTCACGGACACGCTCGACCCGGGCCCGGAAACGAGTCCGGTCTGTCTGTTCCACTTGTGACCTGAGACCGGATTGTCGCCCGGTCGGGGCGGCCGAGAACAACGCATCGCCGGCCTGCTCAAGATGATGCTGAGCATGTTCTGCGCCGCGATGGCGATGGGCTTTGCGGCCCTTCTGATGCGTGACGTCATGATGGAAGCAACCACTGCGCTGCCGGCGCGAGTCGCGGTCATGTCGGTGCTCGGTGCGACCGCGGCGCTGCTATTCGCCCGTAAGCAATGGTCGCTGGCGCAGCTCCGCGGGCTGGAGATCGTGGCGTTCGCAACCATCACGCTCTACCTGGGGGCGCAGGCGTATGTGCTCGGTGTCGCCGATCTGACGCTCGCCGCCGGCGGCGGCGCGGCCACCTGGAACGGGACGCTGCTGCGCTTCGTGTTGCTCGTCGTTGCGTACGGCGTGTTCGTGCCCAACACACCGCTGCGCGCCGCACCGCTTGTCGTCGCAATCACGCTCACACCTTTGGCCGTGGCCTTACTCGTACGCACCCGGCATCCCGAGCTCCGGACGGCCTTCGACGCTGCAGCGCCCGGACGAGTGTTTGACACGGCGCTGTTGTTGGGATTGAGCGTTGTCGTCGCGCTCTTCGCCGCCTTCGTGATCAACAAGTTGTTCTCCGCCGCCTATGAAGCGCGGCGGGCCACGTTCTATGACCTCGAGGAATGCATCGGCAGCGGCGGCATGGGCGAGGTCTGGAAGGCCAGCCACCGCGCCCTGGCGCGACCGGCCGCGCTCAAGCTCATTCGCCGGGACCGAATCCAGGGCGTCGACGCGGATACGGCGCAACGGGCACTGCAGCGATTCGAGCGCGAGGCCAAGGCCACCGCCGCCATGCGCTCCCCGCACACGGTCGAAGTCTTCGACGCCGGCGTTACGGCGGACGGGCATTTCTACTACGCCATGGAATACCTCGACGGCTTCGACCTGGAGAAATTGGTGACGCGCTACGGCCCTGTGCCGGCCGAGAGGGCAGTCCACTTCTTACTGCAGGCATGCGATTCACTGGCCGAAGCTCACGACCACGGCCTCACGCACCGCGACATCAAGCCCGCGAATATCCACGTCAGCAAGAGAGGGCCGAGTTGCGACTACATCAAGCTTCTCGATTTCGGCATCGTCAAGATCGAGGCCCCGGCAGAGGGAACGGCGAAGCTCACCGTGGAGGGGACCACCACCGGAACCCCGGCGTACATGGCCCCCGAGATGGCGGTTCAGGGAGACGTTGATGGGCGCGCCGACATCTACTCACTGGGTTGCGTGGCCCACTGGCTGCTCACCGGGAAGCAGGTGTTCGAGGCCAACAGCGACGTCGCGATCGTCGTCGAGCACGTGAAGACGGTCCCGGCCCCACCTTCAGAGCGAACCGAGCTGGAGATTCCCGCCGAGCTCGATGCGATCGTCATGAGGTGCCTGGAAAAGGAGCCCGAGCAGCGATTCCAAGGCGCGCGTGAGCTCGCCGACGCCCTCGAAGCCGTGCCGACATCGCGTCCGTGGAGCTCGCAGCGCGCGGATGAATGGTGGGACCTTCATACGGCAGAAGGCAACGCCGCCTGAGTCGAACGACATCCCCGCTGTGGGATGGTCCGGAACGAAACGAGGACAAGCGGCAAAAGAGACCCTGAGAGCGCCGTGCCTGCCCGACAGCATACGGCCGGGCGGGCGGATCGCCACCAGGACAAGCGAGGAACCGCATGATGGGCGGCTTGGCAGCCAGTTCAGCAACTCATCACGAGTCACTGCCCTATGCGACCGTTGTCCACCTGTCGGGCCGCCAACGGGGGGCGAGCCAACTGCTGATCGATGATCGCGTCACGGTCGGCAGCTCCGCCACCGATCAGATCGTCGTGACCGAGCCGGGCGATGCCGCAACGGGAACACCGATCAAGCCCGCCCATCGCCACACCGCCGTGGCCAACGGCCCGGGCCGTACGCTCGCGACGCTCGAGAGGCGGGGACAAACGTACGAGCTGCACGCCGGTCTCGGCGCGGACGTGTTCGTCAACGGAGAACCGATGGAGTCGCTGGTGCTCGCCTCCGGCGACGTCCTCGAGATCGGCAAGGGCGGCACGGTGCTGCGCTTCCGCCTGTATCCGGCCTCGAGAGGACCCTACAAATCGATGAGCGAGGCCTTCTCCGACTGTATCGACTGCGCCCGCTTCGGCGGCCGTGGCGTACTCGACCGGGCCGGTATCGTGTTGGCCGGTGTTCCCTACGAGCTGGCAACGAAGACGACACCGGCGATGCGGTTCACCTTCTTGGCATTGCTCTTTCTCGTGCTTGTTACCTCAGGTGTCGCCGTAGTTCGCAACGTGAGCCTCGAGCGCCGCCTCACCGCGGAGCTGGGAAGGATACAAGGGCTCGAAGCCTTGCTGACGCGCACCGAGAGCGCCACCTACTCACGCAGTGACTTCGATGCCGCACGGGCCGAGCTCGCGGCCTTGATCGACGAATCGTTGGGGCGCGTCGAGGCCCTGGAAGCCCGCGCCGGGGCACCGTCGCGCGTTATCGACGCCGCCGCTCAGTCGGTGGTCTTCCTGCAGGGATCGTTCGGTTTCGTCGAACCGCAAACTGGAAGGCCGCTGCGCTTCGCCGTCGGGCCCGGCGGTGCAGCGGTGCGACTTCCTGACGGTAGTAGCGCCGTCACGCTCGACGGACGCGGCCCGATCATCGAGGTCTTGTACACGGGAACCGCCTTCGTGGCGAGCGACGCCGGACACTTGCTCACCAACCGGCACGTCGCCCTGCCGTGGTTCTACGACCAATCGGCCCAGCGGATCATGAGCCAGGGGTTCCAGCCCGTGATGCAGCGTCTCGTCGGCTACCTTCCCGGCCTCGAGGAACCCTTCGACGTCGAACTGGTCGAGGCCAGCGATTCTGCGGATGTGGCGCTGCTGAAGTGCCAGGCGCCGACCAGTGTCGTACGCCCCCTACGGCTGGCCGCGGTCGCCCCCAACGCCGGTGACGAGGTCATTGTCATGGGGTATCCCACCGGGATGCGCGCCGTGATGGCCCGCGCCGGAGACCGCTTCGCGAGTACCTTGTCGGCAGGCGGACCGCTCGATTTCTGGCAGGTCGCCCGCAAGCTGGCGGAAGGCGGCTATCTCGCGCCTCTCGCCACACTTGGAATCGTCGGCCAGCTGACCGAAGGCACGATCGTTTACGACGCCGCCACAATGAGCGGCGGCAGCGGCGGGCCGGTCATCAACTTGGACGGCGAAGTGGTGGCCGTGAACGCCGCCATCATTCCCGGATTCACGGGCTCCAACCTCGGTGTAGCGGCCAGCGAAGCGGCGGATCTGCTCGAGGCCGCCCGCTAACACAGCGCCCGGCGGCGGCAATCCTACAGATGCCCCACGGTGCCGGTAACGGGACCGCTGGAGATCCTCGACGCCCTGCTAGGCGATCCAGGCGCGGATGATCACGGCGGCGAGCGCGCCACTGACAGCGGCCACGGGAAGGGTCGTCACCCAGGCCGAGACAATGGTTCCGATGGTGGCCCAACGAGCCTTGCCGTTGACCGCGCCGATGCCGAACAGGGCGCCAACCGACACATGAGTTGTCGATACGGGAATGCCCATCCACGACGCGCCCGCAACCAGCACCGCGGTAACCAGGTTGCCGATGAACCCCTGCCCCGCGTTCATCTCGGTGATCTGGTAGCTGATCGTCGCCGCGACGCGCCGGCTTGCCAGCCATCCACCGGCCGCCATCGCCACGGCAACCGCCATGAGACCTCCCCATGCGGAGATGCCGCGCGCTACCAGCAGGATTGCGGCGATCTTCGGCGCGTCGTTGAGACCGCGTGCAAAACCGACGGCGCCGGCGGTAACGAAATGCGCCCTGTCCAGAAGCCATTGGGCATCGAAACCCAAGACGGTGCCCCGATAGATGGTCATGCAGTCGTCGGTGGCGCCGGTGCGTACCGTCCAGACGGATTCCGCGGTAACCGCCGCCGTCATCGCCGCGTCGGGATGCAGCACAGTGGAGTCCGTAGCTGCGGCGCGCCCCGCCGCGGCGCCCCATCGACCGAAAATGTTGCCCGCCGCCGGACGCAACTCCGGGCCCACACAGATGCAGGTCTCGGCAACGACACCGAGGCGAAGGCGTGTCGATCGCGCCGCCCGATACAAGGGCATCGTGATCGCCAGGGCAAGCAGCGGCGACGTCGCCAGCGGCAGGATGAAGACCGCCCCGAGGTGGGCGACGCGAAGCTCGGGACCGACCCATACCCAGCCGGCGCCGACCAGCGCCCCGATGAGAGAATGCGTCGTCGAGATCGGCATGCCGATGCGGGTTGCGAGCGCAACCGTGATCGCTGCGCCAAGGCCCACCGAAGCCAGAAAGCCGGGATCGGTGGTCATCGCGTCGGGTACGAGGCCCTTGCCACTGAAGGTGGCGATGAGCGCCTTGCCGATGAAGAGAGCCCCCAAGCAGCCCGCGAACGTCGTTGCCGTCGCCCACGCCAGCGCTTCGCCGACACCGGTCGTGCGACTGCCGATCAGCGTGGCGACGCCTTTGGGATTGTCGTTGGCGCCGTTGGCATAGGCGAGGAACACCGCAGCGACGAGGAGCGTGATTTCCATGCTCTTCAGTGTGGCAGCGCAAGCAATCCGCAGCCACCGGCGCACCATGCCATGGTGTGCTCGCTGTTACGCGCTGGGCGGCTGATCCGCCCTACGCCGGCAGGATTTGCTAGCTGTCGAGGCCGCTGTCGGACCAGGCAACCCGGAAGCCGATGAAGCCGTAGCGGTCGCCGGGGTTGATGTTGAAGCGATAACCGGAGCGCAGCGTCCCGGCGGAGTCAACGAACGAGCTGCCGCGCAAGACGCGGTCGGCTCCCTCGCCGGGGCCGGTCGGGTCTTTTTCCAACTCCTCGCCGTAGCGACCGTACCAATCCTGACACCACTGCCGCACGTTGCCGGCCAGGTCGTGGACACCTTCCGGGGTCGCGCCGGCGACGTGAATGCCGACGGGGGCGGTGTCCTCGATGCCGCTTTCTTGGAAGTTGGTGTGCGCCGGAGTCGGCGCCTCGTCGCCCCACGGGTAGTCGCGCCCGCTGGCGCCGCGGGCCACGAACTCCCACTGCGCTTCGGTGGGCAGGTGGGCGCCAACTTCTCCGCCAAGTCCCACCTTTTCGGTGAGCCACGCGCAATACGCCTGGGCTTCGAGCCACGATACATAGGTCACGGGATGGTCGACCTTGCCGTCGGGGATCGCCCCGTCGAGCCAGTGCTCCGGTGCCGCCGCGGCGCCCGAGTCGAGGACAAAATCGGCATATTGAGCGTTGGTGACCGGGTAGCGCGACACGCGAAACGCCGACAGGCTCACGCTGCGAACCGGCCGCGCGTCGTCGCGACCGCGGCGCGATCCCATCTCGTAGGTAGCGGCGTCGAGTAACACCCAGGCCGAGCCGTCCAGGTTGGTCAAGTCGAACTTTGCTTCCTGCGTCATGAGCTCCTCAGGGCGTTCTCAGCGCCTTCGCTATTGTTCACACGAGCCCGCTGCCCCGCCGATCAGCCGTGGCGGTCGTGGCTCTTCTCGTAGGCAAGTTGCGCATGCATGCGCTCCTTGCCCTGCGCCGCGTCACGCTTCTTGGCGGCGCGCATGGCTTTGTCCTTCGTGATCTCGGACTTCACGCTGGGCAGCGACAGAAGGCGCTCCAAATCCTGCCCC
>CBDUXW010000224.1:0-5876 GCA_965371275.1 uncultured bacterium
GTCGGCGCGGGGGCGTCGGTCGCGATCTTGGACCTCTCGTCGAACGTGCAGGCCAAGCTCGGCGGCGGCGTGACGGCTGCGGGCGCGGTTAATGTCACCGCGAACGGCAAGCGCGTGGTCGACATGCTGACGATCGGCATCCAGGCGGCAAAGATCTCCATCATGGGGACGCCGTTCCTGCTCACGCCCTATCTGTACTACTTCTTCCTGATGATGTTGCCGGCGCTGATCTTCATGTCGGCGCTGACTTTCTCGCTCGGCGTGATCCTGCACAATCGCACTGCCGTGGCGCTGACTTCGATCGCCTACATCATCGCCGTCCTCTTCTTTCTCGGCACACGCTACGGCGGCCTCTTCGACTTCGGAGCCTTTTTCGCGCCGTTGTTCTACTCCGACATGGCCGGCATCGGCGACATCTCGAGGCTCATCGAGATTCGCTACTTCTACATGGCAATCGCTCTGGGCTTGCTCGGCCTGTCGGTGGTGCGCTACCCGCGCCTGCCGCAACCGGGGATATCGTCGCGGGTCGGGCACGTGATGGCGATTGTCGGCTTCTTCGCCGCGATCGGCATGTACGTGCACATGACGGGCACCGACCGCGACACCATCAACTACCGCAACGATCTGCTGGCGACGCAGATCAGCCACGGCAACCTGCCGATTCCCGAGGTCCTGCACTACGACATGGACGTGCAGATCCTGAACGGCGGCGTGCCGCTGGCGGCCGCGACGGAGCTGCTCCTCGGCAATCCGCACACGACGCCGCTCGAAACGCTGATCTTCACGCTCAACCCGGGGCTCGCTGTCGAGTCGATCGCCGATGGGGCCGGCCGTCAACTGTCGTTCGAGATCGAGGGCTCGGTGGTGCGCATCACGCCGCCGCAGCCGCTGCAGCCCGGTGTCGAGATGGTTGTGGCCATGCGCTATGCCGGCGACATCGATCGCGACGGCTTCGACTTGATGCGCGGCCGGGCACGCAAGGAAAAGTGGGACGGCCCGATCCAGAAGGGCGATCTGACGTCGTGGATCATGGAGCGCTCCGTGTATTTGCCGCCGCGCAGCCGCTGGTATCCGGTTCCCGGCGTCGACTACGGCAACGACGGTTATCGGCCAGTGTCGTTTGCCACCGCCCGCCTCGTGATCGAAACTCCCGGTGGTCTCGAAGTGGTCACGCAGGGCGTTCCCGAGGGCACCACGGAGACCGATGCCGGGCGCGCCCGCAGCGTGTGGATCAGCGACACACCGGTGCCGTCGTTCTCATTGAATGCCGGCAGATACGAGATCCTCGCGGCGGACATAGGCGGGAGAGAAGTCGCGCTGTACGTACACCCCGACCACGTCGCCAAGCTCACCTTCCTCGAAGATGCGTTGACGGAAGTCACCGCCCTCATCGAGCAGCTCATGTCGGCCATGGAGCGTGAAACCGGCCTGCCCTACCCGTACCCGCGCCTGTCGGTGGTCGAGATTCCGTTCCTCGTGCAGTGGTACTACGAAGGCTGGGAGGAACACGGCGGCTTGACGCAGCCGGGCGTCCTGATGATCGAAGAAGACGTCATGCTCGAGCGCCTCAGCCGCATGCAGAGCGCGATATTCCGCACCATGAACTCCGAGCGCGGCCGCAACCAGGACCCGGCCCGCGTCAAGCGCGACCGGCTCACGTCGGAGATCTTCAGGGTATTCCTCGAAAGTGAAGACGACGACAGCGGCCTGTTCCGCAGCCCGCTGGTGCAGCTCTGGTCGTTCAACCGCGGCTTCGAGGGCGAGAATGCCTCACTGCTGGCACGCGGCATGCCGATGTACCTGCAGGAGGACGTCGCCAGTGAGATCCGTTCTTCGGTGTACGCGAGCGGCCGCGGCGGTTTCGGCGGCCGCGGCAGTGGTCGCGGCGGCGGCGGTGCCGCCCGCGGGCGCGGCGGCGGCGGCGTTCGGATTCAAGCACAGGCCGGCGGCGCCAATGTAACGGTATCGATCGGCGGGCGGCGCGACTCGCTGCGCGGCGCCGAAGATGTTTCCTGGGACGACATGCTCGAAACCATGCAACACACGTCGCTGGCCGACCTCGACCCGACCGACGATCCACAGCTCTATCGCTCGATCCTCGACGCCAAAGGCTTGACCATGTTCCGCGTCATCGAGGCCGTGGTCGGTTCCGACCAGTTCGTCGAAACCATGGAGAGCTTCGGCGCGAGCTCGCAATACGACGATGTGTCATTCGAGGACTTTGAGCGCGCCGTGCTGCCCGAGGGCTATGACGAAGAGGCCGAAGACCGGGCCAACCTGGCGCGCCTGATCGACGACTGGGTGTACGGGACCGCGGTGCCCGGCTACACGCTGACGCGCGTGTCGGCGCTCAAGGTCGACGACGGCTGGGGCGCGGTCGTGTATCAGGTAATCGTGCGCATCCGCAACGGCGAGCCGAGCCGCGGCTTCGTCCAGGTACAGGTGCAAGGCCGCGGCGACGAGATTGCCAAGAACGTCGAGATCGCCGGCGGCACTGAGGTCGAAGTGTCGATGGTGATCGGGGTGCGCCCGGGCCGCCTGACCGTGGAGCCCTTCCTTGCCAAGAATCGGCGACCGCTGAGCTCGCCGCTGCGCATTCCCGAAGAAGTAACGGAGGGACCACCGCAGTCGTACGTCCGCCTGGTGACCGCGGACGAAGCGGCCTACACCGAGATCATCGTCGACAACGAAGACGAGGGCTTTTCGATGCCGGTGCGCAAGGTGCAACGCTACCTGCGGCCGGGACTCGAGGGCGGCAACTGGTCGGTCAGGTCGCACGGCTACGCTTTCGGCCGCTACGAAACCAACTACCGCTCCAAGGAGCCGGGAGACGGCGGCCAGCCGGCGGTGTGGACGGCCACGCTCCCGTACGGCGGTGAATACGACGTGGCCTACTACTACCTGCCGGAACGACTCAACGGCCGTACGGTCGTTTGGCGCTCCGCCGGCAACTTCGAGATCACGATGTTGTACGGCGACGAAGAAATCACGTTCGTCATGCAAGCCAACCAGCTCGAACCCGGGTGGAACGGCCTCGGCCGCTTCACGTTCGAAGAGGGCCAGGAGGTCCGCATTGAGCTGTCCGACCTGGCGGACGGGCGCTTGTACGCCGACGCGGTGCGCTGGCGTTACGTCGATCCGGACAACCCCAATGTGATCTACGACGAAGGCCTGCAGCCCTGGGAGTTCAGCCGCGGGCGCCGTGGATTTCCCGGCGGCGGGTTCCCCGGCGGGTTCCCCGGCGGATTCGATCGCGGCTCTTTCGATCGCGACCACCGCTAGCCCGCATATCTCAACGGGTCGTGCTCCGCGGGCGCCACGGCGCGCGCGCAGCGCACCGTGGCTGTTCAACCCGGATTTCTCAGCGAGTTTCCACGACCTTCAGCACCGAGAAGCGACGAATCTCGATGTGCGCCGATACAACGATGCGCGCCTTGTCGCGGGTCACCGCGATCTGCTCCTCTACCGTGTCGACGCCGGCGATCTCCGGCAGCAGTACGGCGCGTCGGCCTTGCCCATCGGAAACTTCGATCCCGTAGCGCTGCGGATCAAGCTCGCCGCGTGAGGCAATCGACAGCAGCGGACCCAATATCGATACCTCGATCGAGATCATCGGCAGCTCGCCTGCGGTCAATGGTGGGAATCGTGGGTCCTCGAACGCCGCGGCGCGGGCCCGGTCCCTCGTTTCCTCGACAAGATTGGCGCACAGGGCGCTGAGGCTACCAATGCAACCGCGCAGATCCCCGCCGAGGCGGAGCGTGACGAAAACGGGAAACGGGCGCGCCAGGAGGCCATCGGGCTCGACTCCCGGCTCCGGTTGGCGATCTTCCAGCTTGGCGCGAATCGCCTCTCGGCCAACGCTCGGCAAGGGGCGAGCGACCGCGGCCAGCTCGTCGTCGAGATCCTCGATCATCTCAAGCTAGGGTCGATTGGAAGCTCGCGTGAAGCGGAGATTCTTGACGCGGCCGGCATCGAGCTGGAACCCGGTAATCGTGCCGTCGACGGCGCGCTCGAAGCGCATCGTCAGGTTGTTGCGCCACAACGTGTCGTTTCCGATCGGCCGCACCGACGAGCGGCTGCTGCCGTACTCGTAGTCGATGCCCGCACCGTCACCGGCCACCTGCAGCCGATATGTCACATCGAGCTCTTCGCTGTAGTAGTCGCCGGCAAACGCGGCGAGCTCCCGGTCGCTGAGCTCCACCGTCGCGGGCGGCTGCGCACGCGAGCGTCTCTGGCCGGCTGCCTCCTGAGGCTCCATCCGGTCATCGAGATAGACAGCGGCGACCTGCCGGGCGAGCCGGGATGGGTTCGCATCGGACCGATTGCACAGGCAGCTCACGCTGACGCGCTCGTCGGGAAAGCGAATCATCTCGGCGCGGAAGCCGACAAATGAGCCGCCGTGGCTCACGATGTTCAGACCGCGATAGGTACCGACGGTGAGTCCGGAAGCATAGGTCAACGATTCACCGTCGTTGAGGCTGCCGGTACGCAGCATCTGTTCGGCGAACTCGGGGCCGCCGACGCTCGAGTCGTAGAAGTTCTGATCCCAGCGAAGCAGGTCGTTGACGGTCGTGAACACGCCGCCGTCACCGGTCATCGGCAGCGTCGTCATGTTGATGCGAAAGCCATCGCTCGTCGGCGAGTAGCCGCTCGCTCGGTTGGGCACGATCTCGGTATGGTCGTTATGGAAGTGCGTATTGCTCATGCCGAGGGGCGTGAACATCCTTCCGGCGGCGTACTCCCGTAGAGACTTGCCGCTCGCCCGCTCGACGACCTGCGACAGCAACCAATAACCGGAGTTGCTGTACAGATGCTCGTCACCCGGCATGAAGTTGAGCTGCCGCTGGCGCGACAGCATCTCGAGCAAGTCGTCGTCGGTGTAGTAGTCGTCGTTGCGCATGCCGGCGACGGACGCCAACGTCAGGTAGTCACGATAGCCGCTCGTGTGATGAAGCAAGTGACGAATGGTTACCGGCGTGCCGAAGTCGTTGAGCTCCGGCAGATGGTCGCGCACGTCGTCGTCGAGCGACAACTTGCCTTCTTGTGCCAACAACACGATGGCAGCGGCCGTGAACTGTTTCGACGTCGAGCCGATGCGAAACACGCTCTGCGGCGACAGGGCGATGCCGTATTCCAGATTCGCCATGCCGTAGCCGCGGCGCAACACGAAGCTGCCGTCGCGAATCACTCCCACCGCGCACCCCGGCGTCCAGGTGTGGTCGTACTCGGAGAAGATCTCGTCGACCTGAGCTTCGCGCCGGGCTTCCTGCGCGGCGGGCGCGGGCTCCTGCGCCACCATTCGGGCCGGCAGAGCGATCACCAACAAAGCTGCAATGAAGTAGAGTTTGCGCATGGCTTTCGTATTCTACGCCCATTCGGGCGTTCGTTACCTGGTTCTGGTCGCTGCAGTCGCGGCGTTGGTGTATCTGTTGGCCGGCATGGTGCGCGGCATCGAGTTCAACAAGCTCGCCGGCATTCTATCCGGCGCCTACACGGGATTCCTGGATCTACAAGTTCTGCTGGGCATCGTGTTGTGGCTGCTCGTACCTACCTACCCTGCACTGCTGGGCCACATCGTCATGATGCTGGCCGCGGCGACCGCGGCGCACATGGGCAGCGTGATCAACAAGCGCCGCGAGACCCCGAGCTGGGGCGTCGCCCTCGCCGGCGTCACGATCTCGCTGGTCCTCATTGTCGGCGGCATCATGTCCATCGGTCGTGCACTGGTCGGCACCGGTGTGCCGACCGGGTAACCGACCCTTTGGGGTAGCCGGCCGACCGAATAAGCGAATCGCGGGCTAGCCGACACCCTCGCCCAGCAGAAGCCGGCGGCTACGGACCGGCGTCGCGGGAGGCGCTGCTGGCGACCTTCTTCT
>CBDUXW010000225.1:0-5864 GCA_965371275.1 uncultured bacterium
AGCCCCCGGGATTTACGGCTACTCCCCTGTGAACATCTTTTTCGACAACGTACGAGTCATGGAGAACCAATGATGGCTATGGCTGGAATGCGCAACGTACAAGGCAAGGCGCAGCGCGGCGCGGCGCTTGCGACCCTGTTGCTGGCGGCGGCAACCCTGGTTGCCGTGGCTGCCGGACCGGGCAGCGCCGTGGGGATGCCTGCCGGGCAATCCGGGCAGGCGGCGATGTTCGGCAACACGCCGTCGCGCAACATGGTCTCCGATGAGACCGGCTTGCCTGATGAATGGGACATCGCCAGCGGCATGAACGTGAAGTGGTCGGCCGCAGTGGGCTCGCAGGCGTACTCCGGCCCGGTGGTATACGACGGGCAGGTCTACGTAGGCACCAACAACGAAGGGTTGCGCGACCCCTCACAAACCGGCGACCGCGGCGTGGTCATGGCCTTCGACGCCGCGACCGGCGAGTTTCGCTGGCAGGTTACCCACACCAAGCTGCCGGCCGGCCGGGTCAACGATTGGCCGCTGCAGGGCGTGTGCTCGACGCCGTTCGTGGCCGACGGCCGCGTGTACTACGTATCGAACCAGGCTCACGTGGTGTCGGTGGACACTGCGGGCGACCTGATGTGGTCGTTCGACCTGATCAACGAGCTCGACGCGTTTCCGCACAACCTGGCGACGAGCTCGCCGCTGGTGGTCGGCGACATCGTGTTCGCCAGCACGGGCAACGGCGTCGACGAAGGCCACATCACGATCCCGTCGCCTTTCGGGCCGAGCTTCGTAGCATTGAACAAGCGCACCGGCGAGTTGATCTGGGAAAGCGCGCTACCCGGCGAGAACATCCTGCACGGCACCTGGACCAACCCGGCGTACGGCGTGATCGACGGGACGCCGCAGGTGATCTTCCCCGGCGGCGACGGCTGGCTCTACAGCTTCGTTCCCGAGACCGGCGAGCTCATCTGGAAGTTCGACCTCAATCCCAAGGATGCGGTGTGGGCGCTGGGCGGTCGCGGCACCCGTAACAACGTGCTGGCGACGCCGGCGATTTACGGCGACAAGGTGTTCGTCGGCGTCGGCCAAGATCCGGAGCACGGCGAGGCCCCGGGCAACTTCTGGGCGATCGACGCAACCGGGCGCGGCGACGTCACCGCCACCAACGCCGTCTGGCACCTCGGCGGCGACCAGATCAACCGCACGATGTCGACGGTGGCCATCGCCGACGGAATCATCTACATCGCCGACCTGTCGGGGTTTCTCTACGCTCACGACGTCGAGACCGGCGAACGGCTGTGGACCTACGACGCCTTCGCGGCGATCTGGGGCTCGCCGTTCGTGGCCGACGGCAAGGTGTACCTCGGCGACGAGGACGGCGACGTGGTCGTGTTGCGGCACGGCCGCGAGCTCGAGGAGCTCGGCGAGTTCAACATGGGCGCCGCCGTGTATACGACTCCGGTAGCCCGGGACGGCGTGTTGTACATCCTCAGTCGCAACCGTTTGTACGCTCTGGAGACGGTGTCGACTCCCTAGCAGTCCGTGCTGAGAGTGTGATGGGTGAATACAGCGAATTCTCGCCGACCGTGCGCAGCTTCTTGAAGTTGTATCGATGGCGGCGCATCGACCCCGTGCCATGGAGGCAGGTCGAGAAACCGTTGAACGACTGCCGTCTCGCCCTCGTGTCCAGCGCCGGATTCGTGGTGCGTGATCAGCCGCCGTTCGACCGAACGATTCGCGGCGGCGACGTGAGCTTCCGGGAGATCCCGAGCGATGCCGACGTGGGCGACCTGTCCGACACGCACCGCAGCGACTCGTTCGATCATTCCGGGATGCGTCGCGACCCGAACCTCGCGTTCCCGCTCGATCGAGCCCGCGAGCTGCTCGAATCGGGGCGCATCGGTTCGCTCGCCACGGCGCACCTCTCGTTCATGGGGTCGATCACGGCGCCCGGTCGCCTGGTGCGGGATACCGCACCGGAGGCGGCGAGCCGCCTGGTCGCCGACCACGTCGATATCGCGCTGCTGATCCCGGTCTGACCCCTGTGCAACCAGACCGTGTGTCTGGTCGCCGCGGAGCTCGAGCGCCGGGGAATCGCCACCGTGGCGCTTCAGCTCCTGCGCGACGTCGCCGAGCGGGTCCGACCGCCGCGCGCTCTGTCGGTGCCGTTTCTCCACGGCTATCCACTGGACGAGCCGGCGAACACATCGGGCCAGCACGCCGTCCTCGAGGCCGCCCTGCGACTGCTGGAAGCACAGGAGTCGCAGCCGCCCGTTCTCGAAGACTTCGCGGTAGCCGAGAGCTGATCCCCTACCCCGAACCATGTCACCGCCGGGGGGTGTCGTGGTGCACCCCCCTGTCGATGGTTCGCAGGTGACCTGTATTATGTTGCGACTGAGTCTCATTTGCGATATCTTCCGAGAAGACCCGCCGACAACCCTTCCCCGCCGAGAGCCCTGATGATCGACCGTTCCTGCCGCGCTTCCGTCGCAATCCTGGTACTCGCCACCGTGGTTTGTAGCGTCCCGGCGGCGGCCGTCCCCGACGACCTCGGTGTGCTGGTGATGGCGCACGGCGGCTCGCCGGAGTGGAATGCCGGCGTTGAAAGTGTGGTCGCGCCGCTGCGCGATGACTATCGCGTCGAGATCGCCTTCGGCATGGCCGACCCGGAGAGCATGCAGCGAGCCGTCGCGGCCCTCGAGGCGCGCGGGGCGCGAAAGATCGTCGTCGTGCGGCTGTTCGTCAGCGGCGAGAGCTGGTATGAGCGCACCGAGAAGATCCTCGGGATCCGGAATGGCGCGCCGCCGCGGCCACCAGCAGATGGCCACGACGCCGAGCCTCACGACGGCGCTGCCGGACGCCACAGCATGGCATTGTGGCGCGTTGACACAGAATCGAGATTCGCCCTCAGCACCCAAGGTCTCGCCGAAGCCCCGGAGGTGGAGTCGATCGTCGCCGATCGAATCGAGAGGTTGAGCAAGCGGCCGGCAGAGGAGGATGTACTGGTTCTCGCTCACGGCCCCCAGGATGACGCGGAAAACGAACGCTGGATCGCCCATATCGAAGCGCGCATCGAGGACCTGATGCGGACCGCTTCGTTCCGAAAGCTGCAAGTGATGACGCTGCGTGAGGACGAGCGGGACAAACGCGAAGCTGCCGAAGAGCAGATCCGCTCGTTCGTCGAAGAGGCATCTAGCAACGGCACCGCAATCGTGGTCCCGTTTCGAGTGCACGGTTTCGGACCGTACGCGGACGTGCTCGAAGGCCTCGATTATGCGGCCGACGGTAACGGCCTGATCCCGCATCCCGCGGTCACCGCCTGGGTCGAGCGCCAGATCCACGAGCTCGCCGCCGGCGCTTTTCGACCGGTAATCACGCCGATCAATCGCTGATCGAGCTCCGTTCGCCGAGATGTCGCGCCACCGTACTCAAGGTGTGGGAGCCCGCAGCACGAGGGCGTCGAGACATGCGGGCTAGACGAGCGGAACCGCCTCGTCGATGAGCATGATCGGGATATCGTCGCGCACCGGATACAGATACTTGCCGTCGGCGCGAATCAACCCCTCGGTAATCTCTTCGCTGACCGCCTCGCCGCCGCGATTGTTCACGCCGCCGGCCTTGATGCGCTCGTTGAGCGCGTCGAGCTCCGCCTGCTCGGCGAGACGCACCGGGGTCTTGTCTTCGGGACAGGCGAGAATTTCCAGCAGTTCGGCGTCGACCATCACGCTCCTCCTCGTGCGCCGCTGATCGTAGCACGCGCCCGATCGGCGATCGCGTTACGATGTGGCGCGATGAGCGCGGCCCTCGAAACACAAGCAGCAGCAGCGCGTGAGCAACTCGACGCCCACGTGCGCGACATGATTCAGTGGCATTTCTCGGCCGCCACCGGCTGCCCGTTCTGGCTCGACTGGGCCGCCAAAGCCGACTGGGACCCGCGCGCCGACGTGCAGGGCTTCGACGACCTCGTCAAGTTCGACTTCTTCGACGACGCGTGGCTGCGGGGCGGCCCGGTGGAGCGCTGGGTTCCCCGGGGAATGGCCGACCAGCCGGTGTACGTGTTCGAGACCGGCGGTACGACGGGCATACCCAAGAGCCGCGTGGCACTGAACGACTTCCGCACCGACTACGAGTTGTTCTCGGCGACGTTGCCGGATGAGTTCTTTCCGCCGGGATCGAACTGGTTGATGCTCGGGCCCAGCGGACCGCGGCGGCTGCGGCTGGCCGTCGAGCACCTGGCGCAGTTTCGTGGCGGCATCTGTTTTTGCATCGACCTCGACCCGCGCTGGGTCATCAAGCTCATCAAGAAGGGCTGGGGCGAGCACCTCAAGGCCTACCAGGAGCACGTCATCGACCAGGCCGTCACTGTCCTGTCAGCCAATCACGACATCAAGTGCATGTTCACCACCCCGAAGCTGCTCGAAGCGCTGGCGCTACGCCTCGAAGAGGACGGCTCGAGCATTGGGGAGGCCGGCATCAGCGGCATCTTCTCCGGCGGCACGGAGTTCACCCCGCAGTGGAACCGCTTCGCCCAGGAAGAGCTCCTCGAAGGTGTCTACATGACGCCGACGTACGGGAACACGCTGATGGGGCTGGCGGCGAGCTCGCCGAGCGGCCCGGAAAACGAGTACAAGATCACGTACTATGCGCCACAGCCGCGTGCCGTGATCCAGGTCGTCGACCCCGACGATCTCGACACGGTCGTGGACTACGGAGAGACCGGGCGAGTGGTGCTGACCACGCTAACCAAGGAATTCTTCCTGCCGCGCTTTGCCGAACGCGACGAAGGCGAACGCGAGCTGCCCTACGAGGCATATCCGTGGGACGGCGTCAGCGGGTTGCGGCCGTTCAGCCGCTTCGCCAAGACGACGACGGTAGGAGTTTATTGAGGAATCGAGCATGAGCTACGGGAGCCGCAGCGCGTCGGCGCCGCGATCGACATCGCGACCAAATCGCAGACCCCGGAGACTGGCCGGTCTCCTCGCGGCTTGGCTCTGTGTCACAGCATTGACCGGGCTAGGCTGCAAGTCGGTCGACACCACACCGCCGCTGTTCGCCTCGATCGACCTTCCGGTGACGCTCATCGAGTTCAGAGTGCGCCTCAACGACTTCGCCGAGTATTTCGTCGCGATCATCGAGGACGCCACCGAGCAGGTCATCGATGGCAGCGAAGATCAACTCGTACGCCGCAGCGCCATGGAGTTTCGCCTGCGCGCCGTGAACCAATTCCTGAACGCACTCAACCAATCCGACCCGGTCGCATCTCTCATCGACGCCTGGGTATTTTGTCTGCAGCTCCACGACTTCACCGACACCGGCGCCGGCTCGCAACGCTTCGGCGAGCACCAGGCGATCATCGTCGAGGCGACCGGCGCCGTCGTCGCCGAAGTCGAGAGCGTGGTGGCGGCGGTCACCCACCAGCCGCCGACGGCGAACCAAGCCAGCGCCATGGTCAACACCTGGGCCGACGAGAACCCACTCGACAGCCACCTCATGGTGCGAGGCTCCAGCATCGTGGTGCTGGCCGAATTGCTGGAGAGAGGGGACAACAGCGCCTTCGCGGCACTCGGGCGGCTGCAGTCGGGTGTCGACGAATTCGTCGCCCAGTACCAACGCTACATCAGCATCATGCCGCGCACGATTCGCTGGCAGAGTCAATTGATCGTCCACGAGACATTGTACGACGATCTGAAGATCGGCGAGTCGTTAGCCGACCTGGACGTGATCACCGTCAGCCTGCTGCAATTGAGCGCGTTCATGGAGTCGCTTCCTGATGAATTACAGGAGGACATCCTGGCCTCGATCGCCGAAATCCGCCCCCGCAACGAAGCGGAGCGGGCGCAGCGCGGCATCGCGGTCGACCGCCAGCGTGAGCGGAT
>CBDUXW010000226.1:0-5863 GCA_965371275.1 uncultured bacterium
GACACTGCGTGACTTCGACGTCGTCGTCGAGTGTACCGGCAACCCGTCGGGCTTCGAGCTGGCGCGCCGCGCCGTGCGACCGCGCGGCACCATCGTGCTCAAGAGCACCTACGCCGGGGATCTGACCTTGGACGTGTCGCGGCTGGTCATCGACGAGATCACGCTGGTGGGCTCCCGTTGTGGACCGTTCGAGCCGACGCTCGAGTTGCTGAAGTCGGGCCAGGTGTACGTCGAAGAGCTCATTGCCGATCGCTATCCCCTGTCGGCGGCGGTGGCGGCATTCGAGCAAGCCGCGCAGCCCGGCTGCATGAAGATTCTGTTGCAGATAGGCTGACGGTACCAACCATCCGTCCACCGGTGAGAGGCAACGAGAGTGGTCATTAGCAGGGTGCTGCGAAACTCCCGAAGGTGCCGCGCCGTTTTGCGGGGCAGCGACGAATATCGAGCGATGCCGGCCCGGCGTGCGATCCTTGCCGGCGTTACACTCCTGGTCCTGTCGTCACCGGCCTGCGGCTTCTTCGGTGAAGGGCTCACGATCTCGCTGACGCAGAACCAGTTGCAACGCATCATGAACGCCGCCTTTCCACTGGAAATCGAGCAGGAGGCGCTCGGCGTGGCGCTGTCGCGACCCGTCGTGACGCTGGAAGAGGGTGCCGACCGCATCGCCTTCGGCCTCGACATCTCGGTTTCCGTGACGCTCGAGCCCGGCGAAGGCCCCGCGGCTCAGCGCGCCCAGGAGCGCGCCGGCGAGCGCACCCGGCAGCAAGCCACGGAGCCCGAGCAAGCGCCGGCCGAAGAGCGCGGCGCCCGGGTGCGTCGGAAAGCGGGCGCCAAGGTCGAAGACACTCGCCGGCAGGCGCGAGAACGGGTCGGCGAGCGCGTCGAAGAGGCGGCTGCGAATCGTGACCCCGAGCTGCTCAACGGCACACTCGTGGTATCGACCGGAATTCGCTACGCGGCGGGCACCGGCGCCCTGTTTCTCGACGACGTCGCCATCGAGCAGCTCGCCGTCGACCAGCTCCCCGGCCGCTTCAACGACCTGGTGATCCGCCTGTCGTCGGGCCTGATCGGCCGGGCGCTGCAGGACCGGCCGATCTACGAGCTCGACGCGTCGAGCACCGGCGGCTCGATCGCCGGCGCACTGTTGCAGGACATCGTGGTAGAAGAGGGGACATTGAAGATCACCATGGGCGTCGGTGGCGAGTAGATTCCGCCTCCAAACCACCCGCGACGACGGGTAAGCGTGAGCCGCAGCGATGGCGTTTCGTTATTTCTCGGACAAGCTCGAGCATCGCAAGTACACGGTGCTCCTGGCTTCGCTCGCCGTCCTCAACCTGATCCCCGTGCTCAGCGACAATCCGGAGGCACGCGGCTACGGCCTGCTGTGGGGGGTCGTGCTGCTCGCCGCGGTACACGCGGCGGCGGGCAATCGGCGGGTGACGATCACCATGGCGGTGCTGGCGATAGGCGGCTACACCGGCCGCCTCTACACGCTGTTCGTGCCCGCCACGGCGACCGCCGAACGCACACAAGATTACGTCGAAGTCAGCCAGATGGCGTTCACGGCGATATTTATCGGCTTCGTCATCGTGATGATGCTCAAGGCGATCGCCGGGGCCGCCAAGATCAGCAGAGACACCGTCGCCGGGTCCATCTGCGTGTACCTTCTGATCGGCCTGTTCTGGGCCATGCTCTACGGCATGGTGGAAATCACCGAGCCGGGCTCCTTTCGCGTACCCGGCGACCTGACCAACGCCGACGGCGTGCTGATCGCGGAGCTTTCCTTCGCCTACTACAGCTACGTGACGCTGACGACACTCGGCTACGGCGACATCACCCCGATCACCTACCGGGCGCAAACCCTGTCATGGATGGAGGCCGTGGTCGGCGTGACGTTCATGGCCACGGCAATCGCGCTACTGGTGAGCCAGATGGTCGTCGGCCGAGTCGAAGACTGAGCATCGGTCCGTCGGCGGCGATGCCGCCGGCGCGTTCGAATCAGCGCCCTGGCCGGCGCGGGCCGGCCCGGCGTCAGGCGTTCGGTCCCGCCGCCTCGACCCCGTCCGCCGCCACCTCCGCGAATTGCCGGAAGTTGTCGACAAACATGCGCGCCAGCTTCTGCGCCTGCTCGTCGTAGGCGGCCGGATCGTCCCACGTGTTCTTGGGAATCAGGACCTCGCCGGGAACGCCGGGACAACTCGTCGGCACGCGGACGCCGAAAACCGGATCCTCGACGAACTCGGCGTCGTTGAGCGTGCCGTCGAGCGCCGCGTGCACCATGGCGCGGGTGTAGCCGATCTTCATGCGCTCCCCGACACCGTAGGGCCCACCGGTCCAGCCGGTATTGACCAGCCAGGCATCGACGTTGTGCTCGGCGATTTTCTTGCCGAGCAGATCGGCGTACACGCTCGGGTGCTGCGGCATGAAGGGCGCCCCGAAGCAGGTGCTGAAGGTAGCCTGCGGCTCGGTGATTCCGCGCTCCGTGCCCGCCACCTTGGCGGTGTAGCCCGACATGAAGTGATACATCGCCTGCTCCGGCGTCAGCTTGGAAACCGGCGGCAGCACGCCGAAGGCGTCGGCGGTGAGCAGGACGATGTTGCGGGGATGGCCGGCGCAGCCGGTCTCCGAAGCGTTGGGGATGTACGAGATCGGATACGCCGCCCTCGTGTTCTCGGTGAACGTGTCATCGTCGAGATCGAGCTCGCGGGTCTTCGCGTCGATGACGACGTTCTCCAAGACGGTCCCGAATCGCCGCGTGGTGTCCCAGATCTCGGGCTCCGCCTCCCGCGACAAGCGGATTACCTTGGCGTAGCAGCCGCCCTCGAAGTTGAACACGCCGTTGTCCGACCAGCCGTGCTCATCGTCGCCGATCAGCGTGCGCGTGGAATCGGCCGACAGCGTCGTCTTGCCGGTCCCCGACAGCCCGAAGAACACCGCCACGTCGCCGTCCGGGCCGACGTTGGCCGAGCAGTGCATGGGCATGACGTTTTTGAACGGGAGGTAGTAGTTCATCGCCGAGAAGATCGACTTTTTCATCTCGCCGCCGTACTCGGTAGCGGCAATCAGCACGGTGCGCTTGGCGAAGTTCACCAGAATGAAAACGTCGGAGTTGAGATCGTGCCGCCGCGGCGATGCATGAAAGCCGGGGCAGTCGATGACCACGAACTCGGGCCGGTGAACGGCCAGCTCCGCGTCGGTCGGGCGCACGAACATGTTGTGCACGAAGATGCTGTGCCAGGCGTATTGGGTGATGATGCGCACCGGCATGCGGTAATCGGGGTCGGCCCCGCACCACAGATCCTGTACGAAGACGTCCCTGCCCTGCAGATACGCGGTGAGCCGCTCGTGCAGCTCGTCGAAGCGCTCCTCCGCGTAGGGACGGTTCTGCTCGCCCCACCAGATGCTGTCGCTGGTCGACGCTTCATCAACGATGTAACGGTCGCCGGGCGAGCGGCCGGTAAAGCCACCGGTGCGCACCACGAGCGGTCCGCAATGAGCCACGACGCCCTCGTGGCGGCGCAAAGCCGCCTCATAGAGTCGCGGCGTAGGAACGTTCCAATAGACTCGCCCGAGGTTGCTCAAACCGTGCTCCTCGAGCGTCACCGGGCTATGGGGACCCGAGCTGATTTCCTGCATGACCGCCTTCTGTCAGAAGATGGAGATGTGTCGTCACGTTGCGGTTCAGCGCCGCCGGGGTGGACCTACATCCGGATTGTAGCGGAGATCGTCAGGTCGTGATGATCGTCCCGGCGTCGCCGGCGACCATGCCCTCCAGGTCGGCGAGCGCGCCGATCGCGGCGCGCCGTCGGCCGTCGCTCACGAAGGCGCACGCCGCCTCCACCTTGGGGCCCATCGAGCCGACGGCGAAGTCGCGTGCCTCCAGATCGGCGCGCGTGGCGCTACGAATCAGCTCTTGGTCGGGGGTGCCCCAACCGTCGTACACGCCGTCCACATCGGTGGCCATGATCAGCATGTCGGCGCCCAGCTCGCCGGCCAACAGCGCGCTGGCCCGGTCCTTGTCGATCACCACCTCGACGCCGACCAGCCTGCCGTCGTCTTCGTACATCGTCGGGATGCCGCCGCCTCCCGTGCAAATCACGATTACACCCTTCTCGAGCAGCCAACGGATCGGGCGGATCTCGAAGACACGTTGCGGCAACGGCGACGGCACGACGCGCCGCCATTTGTCGCCGTCGGGCCCGATGCTCCAGCCGTGCCGGTCGGCGAGCCGCCGGGCTTCCTCCTCGTCGTACACCGGACCGATCGGTTTGCTGGGGTTCCCGAAGGCGGGATCGGAGCGGTCGACCTCGACCATCGTGAGGACCGTGGCGAACGGCTGCTCGAAAGGCAGCAAGTTGCCGAGCTCCTGCTCGATCATGTAGCCGATCATGCCTTCGGTTTGGGCGCCGAGCACGTCGAGCGGATAGGGCTCGACCTCGGTGTAGGCATCGGCCTGCAGCGCCAGTAACCCGACTTGCGGGCCGTTGCCGTGCGAGATCACCAGCTCGTGGTCTGCTGCCAGCGGCGCCAGCGCCGCGGCCGCGATCTTGACGTTGTCGCGCTGGTTGGCCGCGCTCAGCGGCTCGCCGCGCTGCAGCAGGGCGTTGCCGCCCAGGGCAACGACGATTCTCATGTCACGGCTCCGGCGTCACGCCGGCCCGGTAGCGAACGATGCATGTCAGCTCATCCCGCAAGCGTCGCCACCAGCACGGCCTTGATCGTATGCATACGGTTCTCCGACTGTGGAAATACGATCGAGCGGGGCGACTCGAAGACATCGTCGGTAACTTCCAGGTCGTCGAGACCGAACTTCTGAAAGATGTCCGCGCCGACGACAGTGTCGCGGTTGTGGAAGGCAGGCAAGCAGTGCAGGAACTGCACTTCCGGATTCGCCGTCCGGTCAACCAAAGCCGCGTTGATCTGGTACGGCTTCAGGAGCGCGATGCGCTCCTCCCATACCGCAGCGTCTTCGCCCATCGACACCCACACGTCGGTGTAGAGGAAGTCGACGCCCGCAACGGCCTCGTCGACATCGTCGGAAACCGTGATGCGGGCGCCACTCTCGTTGGCGTAACCGGCGCAGCGCTCACGCAGATCGTCGGCCGGCCACAGCGACTCGGGCGCCGCCAAGCGCACGTCCATCCCCAGCTTGGCGCCGCCGACAAGCAGCGAGTTGCCCATATTGTTGCGGGCGTCGCCGAGGTAACAGTAGGCGATCTCGTCGAGCGGCTTGTCGACATGCTCCTGCATGGTGAGCACGTCGGCGAGGATCTGCGTCGGGTGGTACTCGTCGGTCAGACCGTTGTACACCGGCACACCGGCGTGTTCGGCGAGGATCTCGACCTGTTCCTGGGCGAAGCCGCGGTACTCGATGGCGTCGTACATGCGGCCGAGCACACGCGCCGTGTCCTTCATCGATTCCTTGTGGCCGATCTGTGAGCCGCTCGGCCCGAGATACGTGGTGTGAGCGCCCTGGTCGTAGGCAGCCACCTCGAAGGCACAGCGCGTGCGCGTCGAGCTCTTCTCGAAGATCAAGGCAATGTTCTTGCCGTGCAGCCGAGCCTGCTCGGTGCCGGCGTACTTGGCCGCCTTGAGCTCGGCGGAAAGCTGCAGCAAGAAGCGAATCTCGTCGGGAGAGTGGTTCTCGAGCGTGATGAAACTCTGATTCTTGAGGTTCACGGTACGACCTCTGCGAGGGTTTGGCGGTTCTCGAAGCGCATGGTGCCTACGATCGCGGCGTCGAGGCTATCGTAGCAGGCGCTGGTACAACGGCCTGCTCGCCGGACATACCGGCAACGCCACACCGCCACCGAGGTGGCTGACTCCCTCGCCTCATCCCGGACGGAGCCTCTCCTCTCCCCGT
>CBDUXW010000227.1:0-5822 GCA_965371275.1 uncultured bacterium
CACCCGGAAGGCCTCAGCGACGCCGACGCTCGCGCCCTCGCCCAGGAGGGCAAGGCCATTGTCCATATCGACGGCGGCTTGCACGCCACCGAGGTCGCGCACGCCCAGCACACGATCCAGCTCGCCTACGACCTGATCACCGGCGACGACGATCCCGAGATCGCCGCAATTCTCGACAACGTGATCCTGTTGCTGTGGCCCTCGATCAATCCCGATGGTCAGAACATGGTCGCCAACTGGTACCGGCAGAACCTCGGGACGCCCTACGAAACGTCGGGAACACCGGAGCTTTACCAGAAGTACATCGGCCACGACAACAACCGCGACGGTTACATGGTCAACATGATCGAGTCGCGCGTCGTAACTCGTATCGACCGCGAGTGGGAGCCGCAGATTCTCTACAATCACCACCAGTCGTCACCGTTCCCGACCCGCATCTGGATCCCGCCGTTCGCCGAGCCGGTGTCGACCTACGTGCACCCACTCATGTGGCGCACGGTCAACATGATGGGAATGTCGATGGCGCAGTCGCTCGAAGAGCGCGGCCAGGTGGGCGCCACGCACATGGGAACCGGATTCGACAATTGGTACCCCGGCTTTCTCGACCACGCCAACAATTTCCATAACGTGGCCTCGTTTCTGACGGAGACGGCGGCGGCCGGCTGGGCAACGCCGCGCCTATACACGCTCAACGACTTTCCGGCCGGCCGCCGCGACCTGCGGCCGGAATCGCTGTACGCCAGCCCCTGGCGGGGCGGTTGGTGGCGCCTGCGCGATGCCGTCGACTACATGCTGACAGCTTCGTTGTCGGTGCTCGATTTCGCCGCCAAGTACAAACACGACGTGCTCTACAACCGCTACCAGGCGGGGCGCGACGTCATTGCCGAATTCACCGCCGAGCCGCCGTACGCGTTCTTCATCAAGCAGGACCAGCGCGACCCGGTTGCCGCCGTCGAGTTGCTGCGGCGGCTGGCGTTCAACGGCATCGAAGTGCACACACTGGGCGCGTCCGTAACCCATGCCGGTATCGATTACCCGGCCGGCACATGGGTCATTCCGATGGACCAGCCCTTTGCCAACTTCGTACGCCAGCTCTTCGCCATCCAGGAGTACCCCGACCTGCGTGATTTCCCCGAGGGGCCGCCCGACCAGCCTTACGACGTCGCCGGCTGGACGCTGCCTTTCTTGATGGACGTGCACGTAGTGGAGGCTTCGAGCCCGCTCGACGACAGCGTTCGCGCCGCCATGCAGCTCGTTTCCGGCACGGCCCTGGACTGGAACACGGCGGGCGATGCGGCGCCGTTCGATTCGCCGCCGGACGTCGGCTTCAACTCCAACGCCACCGCCGCCGGCATCATTCCGCCGGCCGGCTCGGCGCCGGGCTCGGGCAACGCGTTGCTCGTGCATCCGGCGCAGAACAACACGTTCAAGGCCATCAACGCCGCCTACGCCGCCGGCGGCACCGTGTCATTTCGCCAGGGTGCGCCGGGCGCCGACGGCGAGGCCGGTGACAGTGGCAGCTACGTGATCGGCGGCCTCGACGCCGCGGCGATGAATACGCTGGTGAGCGACTACGCGCTGCAGGCCAGCCGCGGCACCGGCGGTGGTGCTCGAGTGCCGAGCCCGCGCGTCGGGCTCTATCGCCCCTGGGGCGGCAACATGGACGAGGGTTGGACCCGCTGGGTACTCGAAATGTACGGCTTCGAGCCGATCACGGTGCGGCCCGCCGACATCAAGGCCGGCAACCTCGACGAGCGATTCGATGTGATCATCCTGGCCGACTTCCGTGCGAACGCATTGATCGAGGGACGGCAGGTGGGCACGGTGCCCGGTCGCTACGCGGGCGGTATCGGCCGCGAAGGTGTTCGCATCATGGACGCCTTCGTGCGCGGGGGCGGTACGCTCGTGTGTCTGAACAACAGCAGCATGTTCGCCGTCGACGAGCTTCACTTGCCGGTGAAAAATGTGGTCGCCGAATTGTCGCGCACCGATTTCTTCCTGTCGGGGTCGATTCTCGAGCTCGAGATCGATCCGTTCCATCCGATCATGGCCGGCATGGAGCCCGACTCCAAGATCTTCGTGGGTCGCGGCCCGGTGTTCACGGTGACCGATGAGTTCGAAGGCGCGGCGTTCGCCAAGTACCCCGCCGAGGGCTCGCCGCTGGTTTCCGGCTATCTGCTCGGTGAAGAAAACCTGCACGGCTACGCTGCCGGGCTGGACGTGAAGCACGGCGACGGCCACGTCATCCTCTTCGGCTTCCGCCCGCAATGGCGGGCGCAGCCGTTCGGCAACTTCAAGGTGCTGTTCAACGCGGCGCTGTTCCACGGCCAGGTGGCCGCGGAAGCGGAGGGCTCTCCCGACTTCTGGGAGGCTCCCGAGGAAGACGAAGAAGAAGAAGAAACCGAAGATGAGGACGAAGAGCAGCAGGGCGGTGGCCGCGGCGGCCGCGGTGGGCGCCGGGGCCCGGGTGGTCGATAGCCCGGCCTGCTAGCTGGGATCGCGGCTCGCGGGCGCGCTGCGGCTAGGCGCTGCCGAAACCCGGGGGCGAGCTGTCCACAGGCGGAGTTTTACTACGAGCCGCCGTATGCGCGCCGGCACCGGCCGGCGTGTCGAGCGGCACGGCGCGGGCTGCGTCGGGTTTCTTGCGGCCGCCGAACAGCGCCCTCATGCCGCGCCGCATGTCGTCGTTGATCATGTACAGCGCCGGCACGAGCAGCAGCACCATGATGGTCGAGAAGCTCAGGCCGCAGACGATGGCCAGGGCCATGGGCGCCATCCACGACGACGCTTCGTTGTCCACGAGGACCAGAGGAAACACGCCGGCCACGGTCGACAAAGTGGTGAGCATGACCGGTCGGAAGCGCCGTTTGGCGCTGATGGCGATGGCGTACACGCGATCGGTGCCCCGGGCGCGGGTCTCGTTGATGAAGTGCACGAGCAGCAGCGAATCGTTGACCACGATGCCGCCCAACGCGATGACGCCGAACAGCGCCATGAATGTGAGCGGCTTGTCGAAGACGAAGAAGCCGGCGACGACGCCGATCAGGCTGAAGGGAATCGCGAACAGCACCACGAACGGCTGGGTGAAGCTCTTGAAGATCGCGCCGAGGATGCTGTACATGATCAGAAGCGCCACGATGAACGCGCGGAACAGCGATTGCAGCGCCTCCGTGGTGTCCTGAGCCTCGCCGCCGAACTCGAGATGGTAGCCGGGGTAGCGCTCGCCGAGGTCGGCGAAGCGCGCTGCCACCAGGGCGTTGGCCTCGACAGAGGTGAGCACGTTGACGTCGACGTCGGCGCTCACGGCGATCACGCGCTCGCGGTCGACCCTGTCGATCTGGCCGAGGCCGCTGGCGCGGCGCAACGAGGCCACATTGCCGAACGGCACCAGGTCGCCGCTCGTCGTCGGAATTCGGAGCGTTGTGATGTCGTCGATGGTGCGCCGGTACTGTGGCAGGTAACGGACGCGAACGTCGATGTCCTCATCGCCTTCCTGGACCGTGGCGACCACCGTTCCGTCGATGGCGGTGCGCACCGTGCGGCCGATGCTGTCGACCGACAGGTCGTACAGGGCGGCGCGCGCGTCGTCGACCTCCACGCGAACCTCGTCCTTGCCCTCCTGGAAGCTGTCGGTGACGTCGAATACTCCGTTGAGCGACGCGAGGAAGCCCTGCATCTCGTTGCTGATCTGGCGCAGCGTGGCGATGTCCGCGCCGAGCACCTGCACGTACACGGCGCGGCCCGAAGACGGCCCCATGGCCTGGCGTGAGAATTCCATGCTCTCGGCGCCGATGACCCCGCTTTGCACGCGTTCGCGAAGGTCCTGAAAGATCTGTGAGCCGCTGCGCTCGCGAACGAGCTGGTCGGCCGCCTTGATCGTGATCTCACCCACGTGTGGTCCGGAGTCGCTGCGCCCGGAGCCGCGCCGGTCGGTCGTCTGGCCGATCGAGCTCATCGTGCTCTCGATCTCGGTGGGCGGAAATTCGAGGAGAATGCGCTCTGCCTGTTGCACGAGCAGCGCCGTGTCTTGCAGGGAATTGGATACCGGCCCCTGCATCTCGATGCTGAACTCGACGGCGTCGCTGTCGTCCATGAAGATGAATTTCATTTGCATGGCGACGAGCCCGGCAATCCCGGCGGTCACGAGCACGAGCGCCAAGGTTGCGTAGCGATAGCGTACGGCCTCGGCGACGAGGCGTCCGTAGTAAAGCCGCATCTTGCGGAACCACAGCGGATTGCGGCGCGCATCCTTCGCCTCGGCCGCCGGACGGCTGAAGTCGGCCAGATGCGATGGCAGGATGATCAGCGCCTCGATCAGAGAGGCCACCAGACAGGCGATGGCCACCGTGGGTACGATCACCAGCACCTGTCCCATTCTTCCTTCGGTCAACAGCAACGGCACGAACGCCGCGATCGTCGTGGTGACCCCGGCGACCACAGGAATCGAGACCTCGCGGGCGCCGGCGATGGTGGCTTCCTTCGGCTCCATGCCGCGTTGCATGTAGCGGTATGAGTTCTCCGCAATAACGATGGCGTCGTCAACCAGGATGCCGAGCACCAGGATGAAGGCGAACAACGAAAGAATGTTCAGAGAGCCGCCGGTGATGCCGAGCACGATCAGGCCGCCGGCGACGGCGAGCGGCAAGCCGAAGGCGGTCATCGCCGCGACGCGTGGGTTCAGGAAAATGTTGAGCACCAGCAGAACGAACGCCAGGCCCCAGATACCGCTCTGATACATCGTGCGCAGCCGCGCAGAGATTTCCACCGAGCTGTCGTTGAGCAGCACGATCTCGACGCCTTCAGCAAGCGCCGGCCGCAGTTCGTCGACCAGCTCCCGCACGCCCTCGACGATGCCGATTGTGTCGCCGTTACGCTGCTTGGTGACCCCCAGCGTGATCGACGCCTGGCCGTTGGCGCGGGCCATGGTAGTGGCTTCCTCGAATGTGGCGTTGACCACACCGAGGTCGGCGAGCCGAATGGTGGCGCCGGCGTTGCCGGCCCGGATGGGCACCGATTCGATGCTTGCGGCCTGCGACGTAGTGCCGCTGGTGCGGAGCAGGATCTCGCCGCGCTCGGTTTGCAACGAGCCCGCCGGCACGTTCACCAGACGTTGGCGCAGTCGTGTCAATACGAGATCGAGCGAGACATTCAGCCCGTAGAGCGAGTTGGGGTCGAGCTCCACCCAGATCTCGCGCTCGCGCAAGCCCACGGCGCGTACCGACGCTACGCCGTCGATGCGCTCCAGCCGGCGTTTCAGCAGCTTGGCGGTATCGCGACGGTCTTCTTCCGAAGCGACGCCGGTTACCGCAACATCGATCACCGGCCAGCCGATGTTAGCGGCTCGGACCCGTGTGTCCTCGGCGTCTGCCGGAAAGGCGGTGATCGTGTCGATCGCCGACTCGACGTCCTGCGCGGCCAGCGTGACGCTCTCGATGTACTCCTCGAACTCCACGAGAACGGTGGACAGCCCCTCCGTTGTCGTGGAGCGAATTTCCTTGACGTCGGGGACCTCGGCGACGGCGTTCTCGATGGGGATGGTTACGAGTTGCTCAAGCTCCGCGGGAGCTACGCCGAAATACGGCGTCGTCACGATGACCAGCTTGGTTTCGAACAGCGGAAAAACTTCGCGGTGCGTGCTGCGGAAGGCGAGGATGCCGCCGACGATCAACATCACCATGAAGATGTTGACCGGCACGCGGTTGTTGATCGACCAGCGAGCGGCGCTCTTCATCGCTGGTTTGCGATCTCAACCGCGGCGCCGTCGATAAGCTGGGACTGGCCGACGATGATCACGAGGTCGCCCACTTCCAGGGCCGGTGGAC
>CBDUXW010000228.1:0-5792 GCA_965371275.1 uncultured bacterium
AGGGTCTGGTCGGATGAGTGACCGCCCCGTCGTCCTCCGGCTCTACCGGCGGGTCTCGGCGTGGTTGCTGCCCGGCGACTTCAGCGCGCAGCAAGGTGAGCACATCGTCGGGCTTTTCGAAGACCTTTATCGCGAGACACGGCGCGAGCGAGGCGCAGCAGCGGCGGCGCGGCTTTGCCTCCGCGAGTTCAGATCGCTGCTGCGCACCGCAGCCCGGGAACAGGCGGCACAGAGGGGCTGGAACCCGCGGCCTCTCGGAACCGTCGACGCGACGCGCTACGGAGGAGGAGACAGAATGAAGTTGATCCGCACCATCTGGGCGGACACGCGCCTTGCCGGGCGCCTGCTCCGCAAGAACCCGACCTTCGCGGCGGTGGCCACGCTGACGCTCGCGATCGGCATTGGCGCCACCACCGCGGTCTTCAGTGTCGTCAACGGCGTTCTCTTGACGCCGTTGCCCTATCCCGAGTCGGACCGGCTGGTGACCGTCTGGACGCGCTTCCTGCCGCAGAGCGGCATCGACCAAACGTACTTCGCGATCTCCGCCCGCGAGGCCTTCGACTACAGGGATCAAAGCGACTCGATCGAGGGCATAGGGCTCTACATCACCGGACGGGCGAACCTCATCGACGGCGAGGGGGACCCCGAGCAGCTGCGTGCGGGGATGATGACGGCGAGCGTTTTTTCAGTATTGCGGGCGACGCCGTTGCACGGCCGAGCGCTGGTGGAGGCGGATGGGCTGCCGGGTGCCGCTGGCGTGGTTGTCTTGGGGCACGGCCTCTGGCGCCGACGGTTCGGCGGCGACGCTGCGCTCATCGGGCAGTCGATATCAGTCAACGGCACCTCGCGCGAGGTGGTCGGCATCATGGGCCCTGGATTCGCATTCCCCTTCGGTGTGGCACAGCTGTGGATCCCGGCGCGGATCGATCCCGCCGATCCCGGATCGCGCGGCGAACACGAATGGGTGGCCGTGGCGCGCCTCGCGCCGGAGGTAAAACTGGCCGAGGCCGAAGCCGAGCTCGACGTGCTGATGGCCGGGTGGAAGGCGGAATTCGGACACCACCGGTACCACTTCTTGTGGCTGAATCCCTTGCTCGACGACCTCGTGGCCGAGGTGCGCCCGGCGTTGTTGATGGTGCTCGGCGCCGTCGGGTTTGTCTTGCTCATCGCCTGCGCCAACGTGGCGAGCCTCCTCTTGGCGCGCGGTGAAGCCCGCCGCGGCGAGGTAGCCGTTCGCTTGGCCCTGGGCGCGGGGCGGCGACGCATCGCGCAACAGCTCCTCACCGAGTCGATGGTCATCTCGATAATCGGCGGAACGTGCGGCGTGGCTCTGGCCGTCGTGACCACGCGCCTGCTCAAGCTCGTTCACGCCGGGACCGTTCCGCGTATCGAGGGGGTGGGAGTCGACGGCGCGATGCTGGCATTCGCGGCGGCAGCGACGTTCGTGACGGGAATAGTCTTCGGGATTGTTCCGGTACTTCAGGCGGTGGGCAGCCGTACTCGCGGCGTGCTCCCCGACGGCAGCCGGACTTCGTCGGGAGGACGTACGCGACAACGTTTTCGGCGCGGGCTCGTCGTCTGCGAGATCGCCCTCAGCGTCATGTTGGTCATCGGGGCGGGCCTCATGATCAGGAGCGTTCAAGCCCTCCTGAGCCAGGATCCGGGGATCGATCCCTCACGGACCTTGGTAGTGCAACTCGCGCTCCCGCCCGGCAGCTACTCGGAGGAGGACGCGGGGCGGTTCTTCAATCGTCTGAGCGACGAGCTCACGAGCCTGCCGTCCGTGGTCTCTGTATCGGGCACCGGGGCCATGCCCGTTTCCGGGTCGGGGACCTTCAGGGACTTCTCGATCGAGGGCAAGGCGGCTCCTGAAGGGCAGCAAGGCACCAACGCTCGGCACGTTGGGGTCATGGCGAGGCTTTTCGAGACCCTCGGCATACCCCTGGTCCGGGGGCGTGTGTTCGGCGAAGAGGACCAGGCGGACGGGCCGGCGGTGGTGGTGATCGACGAGAGCTTCGCGCGCCGCTACTTCGGCGACGAGGATCCGATCGGGCAGCGCTTGCGCTGGTGGGGGGACAACGACGATTGGGCGACGATCGTTGGGGTCGTTGGAGACGTTCGCTACAACGGCCTCGCCGAGGATCCCGGCGCAACCTACTACTACCTCCACTCGCAGTTCCCGAGCCTGTCACTCAACGTCACCGTTCGCACCGCCGCCGGACCGCTGGCGATCGTTTCTCAGGTGCGCGATGTCGTACGCCGAATGGATCGAACGGTGCTCATATCTTCGGCCCGGGCGATGGAAGAGCTCGTCCAGGCTTCCGTCGGAGAGTCGAGGTTCGCGATGATGCTGCTGTCGACGTTCGCGTCGGTCGCGCTGTTGCTCGGCGCAGTCGGAGTCTACGGAGTCACCGCCTACAGCGTCGCCCAACGGCGCCGCGAGCTCGGCATTCGAATGGCGCTGGGCGCCGCCGGTCGACAGCTGACCGCCATGGTGCTCCGACAGGGCTTGCTCATGGCTGCGGCCGGCATCGTGCTGGGCGTTGCGGGTGCAGCAGCGGCCACCAGGGTGATTTCCGGTCTCTTGTTCAACGTGAGAGCCACCGATCCCGTGACTTTCGCGGTCACGATTGCCGTCCTTGGCGCGGTGGCGTTTGTCGCCACGGCCGTGCCAGCGCGGCGCGCTACGAAGGTAGATCCGGTTACCGCGCTGCGGGCCGATTGAAGAGAAACACGTTGCGCGCCACCGCGAACGGGGGCGGTCCGCTCCTCTGGATCCGTGCGCATATGGGCGGCATCGCCATCCTCGAAAGATAAGACCATCGGCCGACTCGATGCCGCGGTTGCTTTGATTGGTTATCGCGTGGCTGATTCTCGCCACCGCTCGAAATCGGCCCGGACCTAGTGGACGCGCTGCGAAGGCCGCTCCGCGCAGCGATCGGTGTTTGGTTGATCGAGCCAATCTGGCGTTGCGTCGGGACCCGGGTCGACACCAAACACCAACCGGGCCAGGTCGCACGCCGTGCCCTTGGGATTTTCTCCCTCAACATTGTTGAGAACCACGATCAGTAGCCGCTCGTCAGGATAGTAGGCCAGATGGGAGGTGGCTCCGTTCGTGCCGCCCGTGTGGTTGTGCATCGGTCGACCGAGAATCTCGATAATCTGCCAGCCGTACCCGTAGTTCCCATCATGCGGCTGGAGAGCGCGGTCGACCAGAGCAAAGGGGATGATCTGTCCTTCCATGAGCGCGTCATGAAACCGAGCCAGGTCGTCGAGGGTTGAGTGCAGACCGCCGGCAGCGTAGGCGGAGTGGTCGTGGTAGTCCATGTTCGCGAGCTCGCCGTCGCGGCGCACATAGCCTCTGACACGGCCCTCGACGATCGCCCAGACGTCGTCGTACCCGGTATGCTGCAAACCCGCCGGCACGAAGACAGCTTCTCGAAGGTAGCTTTCCCAATCGGTGCCCGAAGCCGCCTCGAGGATGTAGCCCAAGAGCATGTAGTTGAAGTTGCTGTAGGCATAGGTGGCTCCCGCCGGGCGCCGTAGCTCGGCGTCGAGTCGCGCCGCCACCACGCGTTCGAGCTCGGCGCCCGTTTCCAAAAGGGGGGCGGAGTCCATGGCGCCGAACAGGTCCGGAATTCCGGAGGTGTGATTCAGCAGGTGATGAATCGTTGCTTCAGACCAGGCTGCAGGGCAGGGGGCGAGAAAGTCGCACACCGAGTCGTCGAGGTCGAGTAACCGCGCCCCGTGGGCGTGCAGAACCGCGGCGCTCGTGAATGGCTTGGTGATCGACCCGAGCTGAAAAATCATTTCCGGCGAGTTGGGCACTCCGAGCTCGTATTCGGCCATCCCGTATCCCTGACGAAGCAACACTCTGTCACCCTGGCGTACCAGGACCGCGCCCGTAAACGCGGTCAATTGCTCGCGTTGCCGCAAATAGCCTTCGAGAAGCTCAGGGACAACGTCGGGTTCGCCGCTCGGTCCTTGTAGGGATCCCACATGGGGGGCGCCGAAGTAGGACGTTGCGATTGAGGCAAGTGCCAGTAGAGGCAGCGCGCGCAGCCGGATAGGGAACAGTGTGTGGAACATCGGCGGATGGCTCCGGTTGGTCGGTGTTATGTTCGGCCCCCGAATGATTCTATAGAATATAATAGATATTATTCGATATGATCACAACGGAGGAGCTCCGTGACGACTCGCGCCGACCTGTCGACCCGTAACGACCAACCATCCGCGCAGCGGGGAAACCTGCGACACCGCATCCGTCGATTCGTCGTCGATCTGATCCTCGAGGAGCAGGTCGCGCCCGGGCAACGCCTCAATGAGACGGCTCTCGCTGAGCAGCTTGGTGTCAGCCAGACACCAGTGCGGGAGGCCTTGCTGCGGCTCGAGGGTGAGGGGATTGTTCGCTCACGACGCGGATATGGCTTCGAGCTGCGCATGTTCAACTTCGAGGAGATAGGTGGTCTGTACTCGGTCATCGCGGCCCTTGAGGTGCTGACGTTGGGCGAGACGCCTCCGCCCGGTCCCGAGAAGCGCGAGCGGCTGCGTGCTCTGAACCGGAAGCTGGCCACGGCGACACGCCTGCGGGAGATGATTCGGCTCGATGCCGACTGGCACGAAGCGCTGCTCGTCGATTCTCGCAACCACTTCGCGCTCGCTCGCCTCGACGCACTGAAGGTCATGGCCTTGCGGCACGAGCTCGCGTACTGGGACGACACGAAGGCCTTTGTGCGGTCGGTAGAACATCACGAGGCAATCTTGACGGCTCTCGAGTCCGGGAATCGACGGCGAGCCGAGAGCATCTTGAGGCGCAACTGGCTCCAGGCCGTCGAAGGGCTCGCCCCTCGCTCGGCCGGGGCGCCTCAGTCTGCCCGCATGGCGATGATCGGATCGACGCCGGCCGCCCGGCGCGCCGGCAAGTAGCTGGCGAGTAGCGTCAGCGCGGCGATCACCGCGGCGCCGAATCCGTACGTGGTGGCATCGAGCGGGCTCACGCCGAACAGGAGCGCCGCCATCAGGCGGGTGAGCCCGAACGCTCCGACGATGCCCACGGCGATACCCACGGTTGCGAGCACCAAGGCGCGGCGCAGCACCATGCGGCTGACGTGGCGCTGTTGTGCCCCCAAAGCCATGCGCACGCCGATCTCACGCGTTCGCAACGAGACGACGTACGAAGTGACGCCGTAGATGCCGACGGCGCCGAGCAGCAGCGCCGCGGTGGCAGCGATGCTCAGCATCACCAGGGTGAACGAGGTACGTGCCATCGAGCGATCGACGAGCTCGTCCATCGTCCACACGTTGGCGAACGGCAGGTTCGGATTCACCGTCCATACGGCCTGTCGTATCTCATCGCTGAAGCTACGCGTGCCGACGCGCGGCGAGCGTATCGCATAGGCCATCGACAGTCGCACGAAGTTGTCCGTGCCCCAAAACCTGCTCATATACATCGGCCAGAACACGGTGGCGCGCTCCGGTAGGGCGATGCCGTCGTCGCGAATGTTGCCGACGACGCCGACGATCTCCCGCCATGGCGACTCGTCGTTCTCCCGCAGCCGCTGCCCGAGGGCAGCGACCGGCGAGTCCCAGTACTCGAGGGCGATGTTTTCGGTGACGATCGCCACGTCCGTCTGGTTGTAGACGTCCGCCCAGGTGAACGTGCGACCGACGATCAGAGGGTTCTGCATGGTCTCGAAATAGCCCGGTGAGATCCACTTGTAGCGCCGTGATGGCGCCATCTCGTTTTCCGCAGTGGGAAAACCGTCGACCTCGGTGGAGTCGTTGCTATCCCA
>CBDUXW010000229.1:0-5760 GCA_965371275.1 uncultured bacterium
ATGGTGCGTGGCGGCATGGTGTTCATCCGCCTCTCGGACAAAGATGACGTCGACCTGCCGGCGGCGCTCGAGGAGCTCGACGGCGATCACACCTTCTGGCCCGGATTCGAGATGGAGGTCTCGACGTCGATCCAGATCGTCATGGAGAACGGCTTCGACAACGCCCACTTCGACTCCGTTCACGGCCTGGCGAGCCGGCCGAGCTTCGAAACCAAAGACGGGGCGCTCGGCGAGCTGATGGTCGAGGGCGACTTCGAGATGCCCCGCCCCGGCTCGTTCGCCCGCAACGGCGGGGAGAATGAAAGGGTCGACGCGGACGGCGCTCCGAAAGAAGCGCACTACCGCGCCCGCGCCTTCAGCCCCGGAACAGTAATCGCCACGCTCGACGGCGAGCCGCCCTTCAACTACACCATCATCACGACCGCCAGCCCGCGCGCCGTGGACGGAACCTGCACGATTCGGCTGACCCTCGCGCTGCCGAATACGGGTACACCGCCGCACGAGACCTTCGCCCCGTCGCTGCTGGAGCGAAGTCAGCGCGGCCTGAAGCAGGACTGCGAGATCTGGAACCGGCTGTCGCCGCTGGCGGCGCCGCGATTCACCGAGCTCGACGCGGCAGTCATCGAGTTCGCCAAGTTCTGCAAGAAATTCCGCTCCTGAGCGCGAGGATTCACGCCGACTGCGTTGCGCTTGCTTCGGGTGCTCGACGTACGGACAAGTATGCCTCCGCGCCCGAATCGGCGCCCGCCTTGTCCGCGCGCATCCTCGCGCTCAGGGGCGACCCTGCCGGTTGCGACGTTCGCGTTACGCCATCTGGCGCTTGACGAGCTCGGCGAAAAGGCCGTCGGCAGCCAGCAGGTCGTCGAACGGTCCCGATTCGACGATCCGGCCGCGCTCGATGACGTAGATTCGATCGGCGTGGCGAATCGTCGACAGACGGTGGGCAATGACCACGCGGGTGGCGTGCAGGTTTTCGAGGCTTTCGCTCACCTGTTCCTGGCTGGCGTTGTCGAGCGCGCTGGTGGCCTCGTCGAAGAACACGATCCGCGGCTTGCGTACCAGGGCCCGGGCGATCAGCAGCCTCTGCTGTTGGCCGCCGGACACCGTCGAGCCGCCCTCGGCGACGACCGTGTGCATGCCCATCGGCATCGCCTTGATGTCGTCGGCGATGCCCGCCATCTCGGCCGCTTCCCAGGCATCGTCTTGGGTCAGCGGCGACGATCCGATGATGTTCTCGAAGATCGTTCCGGAGGTTAGCTTGCTGCTCTGCAACACCACACCGATTTGGCTCCGCACACCCGAGACGTCGATCGAAGCGAGCTCCTGATCGTCGTAGTAAATCGTACCGACCTCCGCTTCCTCGAAGCCGAGCAACAACCGCAAGCTGGTCGACTTGCCCGAGCCTGAAGGTCCGACGAGCGCGATGAACTCGCCCGGATCGGCTCGGAACGTGCAGTTGTCGAGGATCAAGGGACCGTCCTCGTCGTAGCGAAAGTTGATGTTTTCGGCGGAAATGCGCCCGCCGAGCTCGCCCGGGTCAGGCTTCGTCGCTTCAACTTCGGGGATTGACTGCAGAATCGGCGCGGCGCGCTCGATGGTCGGGCGCGTGTTCAGAACGGTCGTGAGCGTGTTGCTCAGTTGCACGCTGGAGGCGAAGAACGTTCCGAACGCGACGTTGAAGGCGATGAATGTCGCCGTGTTGATCGGCCGGCCGCTGGTGACCAGGTAGCCGGCGGTGGCGAACAGCGCGAGGGACGAAAGCAACGGCAGCAGGTCGTTGAACACCGTCATCGCGTTTTGGTAGGAGCGCTGCGCGTAGTCGATCTTCTTCTGATCCTTGAACCTCTCCGCCCATACTGCGAAAGCCCGGCCTTCGGCCCCGGCCACCCGCAGCTTGGCAATACCGCTGATCAGCTGGAATACCAACGAACCAATGGTTCCCTGCACTTCGAGGCGCTCGCGCTCGAGGCGCAGAGCAGGGATCGCGAGCCAGATGTTGACGCCGGCGCCGACGAGGAACACGGCGAAGGCGAGCAGCGCCAGGCGCCAGTTGTAGTAGACCATCAACAGCAGGTTGACCGCGGAGAACACGCCCGCCAGCAACGAGACCGTCGCCGCGCCGCTCAGCAGCGCCCGCGCCAAGTTGATGCTGTTGGAGCGCATCGTCAGCTCGCCGACCGGGTATTTTCGGAAGAACGGGACCGGCAGCGACAGCAAGCGGTCGATCACGGCGCCTTCCAGCGACGCGTTCGACTTGCCCTCAACGCGCACCAGTGCAAAGGCGCGCGCCAGGTCGAACAAGAGAATTCCGAGCTGTACGGCGACGAGAGCGGCCAGTAGTACGACGATCTGTTGCGGAACGGCGCCTGGAATCACGTTGCCGACCATTTGCGCCGTGGCGATCGGCATCAAGAGGCCCAGCAGTCCGGCCATGAGCGCCAGAGACAGCACCATGCGGATATCTTGCCGGGTATCGTCGACCGCCTGCCAGAGCAGATCCCGGGCGTCGATGGAGCGGTCGGGGAACGGCCGATAGAAAACGTAGGCCTCTTCTGCGAGCCCTGCGACGAGCTCCTTCGTCAGCGGCGTGCTCTTCTGACTGTCCGGGTCGAGTAGCTGGTAACGCCGACCTCGCGGAATCAGCGCCACGGGTGCGCTGGTCGCGTTGTTGAAGGCCAGAATCGGGCCGCTGTCGGTCTTGTCCCAATCGCCCCGCAACGTTACGCGCCGATAGCGAACGCGCGAGGCGCGGCAAATTGCCTGCAGCGGGTCGCTGGCGCGGCTTTCCGTTTCCCACTTGGGCGGCTCGTTGAACGCGATGTCCTGCTCCGCGCCGATCACCCGGCAGGCGGTCAACAGCGGATCGTCGCCGCCCATCAGTGCGATGTCGTCGCTTTCGCCCTCGATCACCGAAACCAAGCTGGCCATTCCGTGCTCGCGCATCTGGCGCTCGGCGGTCTCCTTGCGCTCCAATCGCTGGCCTTCGGCCTCTGTTTCGAGCCGCGCCTCGTGCGTGGCCCAGGCCAGAAACACCTCGCGCAACAGCTCGAGACCGGCAACGATCTGACCGCGTTCGGCCACCGTCTTTGTGTCCGCCACCTCGAGCCGCAGGTCCTCAGAAAGCGACTTTACCCACAACCCTTGGGCCAGCGGTATCGGGACCTCACGGGCGTCGATCAGCAGGTGCTCCTTATCGGAGAACGTTGCCTCACCGGACTTGGTATAGACCCACACCAACCCGGATTGCGGTGCGGCGCGCTTGCCTTCATCGACGTCGTAGGTCTCGCCCGGCTTGAGCACGACGTTCACTTGTGGCCGCGCCTTGTGTTCCTTTGCCGCCGCCAGCGAAGCGACGAAGCCCTCGCTCAACGACAAGATCTCGGGCAGCGCCTCGGGGTTCTGGGCGAGTTCGTGCACGCGCAGTACCGCCAGCTCGCGCAGCTTGGTACCGCCGCTGCCCACGGCCAGCAAAGTTGCGGTCTTGCCCTTGCCCTCGAGGTCGAAGCCGAACAACGCTGAGCCTGTCTCGGCCGTGTACAGGTACTGGCGTGGCATCGACTGCCGGCCGTTCCCCTGGTCGACGGAGAAGATGTCGACGCTACCCTCTTCGACCAGCCACAGAATGCCGGGTGCGTGGAGCTCGAACGGGGCGTTGCCGCCGAGCTCCACGACCTTGCCCTCGTGTTCCCAGATGCTGACGCGATCCACGCTCAGGACTCCCTGACTAGCTGGGCGTACAGGCCGTCGGCGTCGGCGACGAGCTCTTCGTGGCGGCCGCGCTGCACCACCTGGCCTTTGTCGAGCACGATGATCTCGTCGGCGTCGCGGATGGTGGAGAGGCGGTGGGCGATGATCATGCAGGTACACCCGCGCCGGCGCAGGTGCCGGTCGATCTTCTTCTCCGTGATCGTGTCGAGGGCGCTGGTGGCTTCGTCGAGCACCAGAATGCGTGGATTGCCGACCAGCGCGCGGGCGATCTCGAGCCGCTGAGTCTGTCCGCCGCTGAAGTTGGCGCCGCCCTCGTCGACCGTCCCGTGGTAGCCACCCTCGCGTGCGGTGATGTCGTCGTGGATACAAGCGTCGCGGCCGGCTTGCACCAAGGCAAGCTCGGAGACGGTGCTGTCCCACAGCGTCAGGTTGTCGCGCAGTGTGCCTTCGAAGAGGGCAATGTCTTGGTCGACGATCGCCAGCGAATTCGTCAATTCGGTTCGCGGGATGTCGTCGCGCGCGCGCCCGTCAAACTGCACAGTGCCCGACCACGGGGCAAAAAGGCCGGTTACGAGCTTGGCGATGGTGGACTTACCCGACCCCGACAATCCGACGAGCGCAACACGGTCGCCGGGGTTGAGCTCGAGGCAGAAGTTCTCGATCAGCGGCGCCTCGAGCTTCGAGTAGCCGAAGGTCACGTCGTCGAGAGTCACCTGTCCGCTGAGCGTCTTGTGCAAGTCCCCCTCGCTGACGTGCTCATGGTCCTGCTCTGTCTGCGGGTCGATCTTGTACAGGAGGACGTCGTCGAGCCGGTTCATCTCGCCCTGCATTTCCTGGAAGTTGCTGGCCAGATTGACGAGGTTGATTACCGGCGTCGTGAAGCTGGTCATCAGGGTCTGGAAGGCGACTAACATGCCGACGGTCAGGTCGCCTTGCATGACACGGTAGGCGCCAAGCGACAGCACGCCGATATTGGCGAGGCCGATCAAGAACGTCGGCACCGTCAAGAAGATCTGCGTGGTGGTGGCGAGCTCCTGGTTGGCGTTGATGTACTTGGCCTGGTATCCGGCCCAACGTGCGAACAGGTCGCTCTCGCCCGCCTGCGCCTTGAGGGTCTCGATGCCCGCCAGACCACCCATCATGGCGCCGGTCGCCTTGCCTTGCTCGGCCAGCAAGCGGCGATTGGCGTCGACTCGCTTGCGGTTCACGAGACGAGTCAGCAGGGCGATGAGCGCGACCGCGCCGATGCCGATGAAGGTCAGCGCCGGGTCGTACGTCAACATCAAGGCGGCGAAAAACACCACCATCATCGCGTCGATCGCCCGCGCCGCCAGCTGGTCCGACAGGAATTGGGCCACCCGGTCGTTGATCTGCACGCGGGTGCTCACCTCGCCGCCGTAGCGCTGCGCGTAGAAGTCCACCGGCAACCTCAGGATGTGCCACAGGAAGTTGGCGGACGTCGAGATCGCCAGCTTCATCTCCAGCCGCAGCAGAAAATACTGCTGTAGCCAGGCGATAAACCCACGCAACACGGCCGTCAGCGCCATGCCGGCGAGCAGCGGCCGGAACCAGTCGGTTAACTGCTTCACCAGGATGTTGTCGATGAAGATGCGCGAGAACGTGGGGATGATCAGGCCCGGAATGACCAACGCGAAGCCGGCGATGAGCGCGAACATCAGCGCCTGCTTGCTGCCTTGCAGGCGCCGCGCCAGCGCCGCCGTTAGCGTGCGACGCTGGCCGCCCTTGGTGAACTCCGGCCCGGGCTTGAACGACAAGACAACGCCCGTGTAAGAGCGATTGAACTCGTCCTCGTCGACCCAGCGCGGCCCGCTGGCCGGATCGTTCAGGTAGTACTTGCCGCGGCCGTAGCCCTCGAGAACCACGAAGTGGTTGAAAGTCCAAAAGAGGATCACCGGCATCTCGATCTCGCTCAGCGCCGGGATGTCACGCTGCTCGCCCTTCGCCTCCATGCCGTAGTTCTGGGCGGCCTTGATCATGTTCGAGGCCTTGGAGCCGTCGCGGGAGACGCCACATTCGGCGCGCAGCTCCTCG
>CBDUXW010000230.1:0-5745 GCA_965371275.1 uncultured bacterium
CCCGCGTCGAATCCCTGTCCTCCGGGAACGGATACGCGTCCATGCCGAGGAAGCGGTGGACCACCGCGCCGCCGGTGACGTCGGCAGCGGTCATCGCGTCGCCCACCAACCACTCGTTGCCGGCCAGGCGGGCCTCGAGCTTGGCCGTCGCCGCGGTGAGAATCTCGGCGCCGCGCGCCAGCTCAGCCTCGTCGTGCACACCGGAAATCCGCTGGCCCACGGCAATCAGCAGCGGCTCGTGCAGCTCGGTGCGGCAAAACCATTCCCACCCTTCGATATCGCGCATCTCGCCGTAGTCTTGGCGGAACAGGCGCGGCGTGTCGGGAAAGTTCGCCTCCAGGTAACGAAGGATGGCGCCGGAGTCGTACAGCACGGCGTCGCCGTGAACCATCACCGGGGTGAACGGCTGCCCCGACATCTCCAGGATGGCGTCACGATTGCCCGGATCGATGGTCTCGAACGTGTAGGGAATTCCCTTGTAGCCGAGGGCGATGCGCACCTTGAAATTGTTCGAAGTTTCGAATCCGTGAATCACGATGTCCGACATGTCTTGCTCCTCCCGAGCAATCGCGGTCGCTTGTACAAGTTGTACAACGCACCTGCGAGGGACCCGAGGCCACAGCAGGTCCCTCCACCACAGCCTGTTACGCGTAGTCTTCGAGAATCAATTCGGCCCGCTCGTCCTCGGCCACACTATCGCGGTAGCGCCGGCCTGCTTGCCAGAACCACAGTCCCAACAGGCTCAGCACACCGAGGATGATCCACTCGAGCGGCCACACGAGCATACCGGGACTGCCCGGCAGCAGCATCACGATCAGGATGAAGAGTGAGCCGCCGGCGGCAACGCCGGCCAGGCCGCGGCCGCCCGGCATACGGTAGGGGCGCTCGAGGTCGGGATAGTCGCGACGCAGGCGCAGCAGCGACAGGGCCACGCCCAGAAACGCCAGGGCGATGCAGAACGAACCGACGTCGACGAAGGCAAGCATCGCACCCCGGCCGAGACACGCGGCGATGAACGTCACGACGCCGGCAAACAACACGGCTGTCGACGGCGTCGCGTAACGTCGGTGGGTGCGGCCGAACCGCGCGTCGATGATATGCCCACGACCCAACGCGAAGAGCACGCGCGAGCCGGCGAGAAAGAAGCCGTTCCAGCTCGTCAGGAGCCCGATCACGCCGGCCGTCAACACGACGTTGACCATGAGCCGCGATTCGAACGCGGCTTCGAAGGCCGCGGCGGTGGGCAGCGCGGCATCGACGATATGAACCCATGGCGTACTCATTCCGGCGCCCAGTATCACGGCGATGTAGAACAACGTCGAGCCGGCGATCGCCAGCAGCAGGTAGCCTCCCAGCGAGCGCAACGGCTGATCCTCGCGCCGTTCCTCGGCCGCCTGCGGGATCGTGTCGAAACCGACGAACCAAAACGGCGCCGTAACAAAGACCGCCAGAATGCCTCGCAACACCGCCCATGTACTGCCGGCCGGCGTCGCGGCGTTCTCGGTAAACGCACTCACCGACTGGCTCGCCGAACCGGACGCGGCGGCGACGCCGAACAACGGCTCGAGGTTGGCGGCGTCGCCGCCCCACACGCCTGCCGCGACGAACGTCACGATGCAGACCAGCAGCGCCAGCGTCAGGACCACCTGCACCCGCGTCGCCACCCCGACGCCGACATAGTTGATGAAGGTGATGAACGCCGTGAACACGAGCGCCAACAACAAGTGGGCACCGTACACCGTGGAGCCGCCGACGACATACAGCGGCCAGGCGTTGATCGTCGGGAACATATAGGCGAGTACCGTGCCGATCGAGATGGCCTCGAATGCCGACACCGACAGGTACCCGAAGGCCAAGAACCAGCCGATCAGAAACGCCTTCGAGGTTCCGAATGCCTTGTATGCATAGGCCACTTCGCCGCCACTCACCGGCAGCATCGGCGTGACCTCGGCGTAGCACAGGCCGATCACCATCATCAACGACCCACCGGCGAGGAACGCGACGATCGCGCCGATCGGACCCGCCTGCGCGAACCAGCCGCCCAGCGCCGTAATCCAGCCGACGCCGATCATCGAGCCGAAGGCAAGCGAGAAGAATCCGAGGCCGCCGATGGACCGTCGTAAATGGGGACGTGCGACCGTCTTGGGAGTCTCGTGCTCCGGCTCGGTGGTCTCGGCCACGCGCGTTACCGATCGACCACGATGCGGCCGCCGAGCACGACCATCTCCACTTCGACGTCGAGGAGATCGTCCGGGTCGATGGTGAAGAGATCGTCCGAGAGCACCACCATGTCGGCCAGCTTCCCCGGCTCGAGAGTGCCCTTCAGGCCCTCCTCGAAAGTGAGATAGGCGCCGTACTCGGTATAAGCGCGGACCGCCTCCTCCATGGTCAGCCGCTCGTCTTCGCCGTACACCGCACCCGACATGCCCTTGCGGGTAACCGCAGCGTACAGCCCGAACATGGGACCGATCGGCAGAATGTCGCTGCCGATCGCCACGAACACACCGTGGTCCATCGGCGTGCGCAGCGGGCTATTGTGCGCCAGCCGCTCTTCGTCGAGGTTGGCGGCGTAGCGACCTTCCAGCGTGTACGTGAAGTTGGGCTGCTGGGCGATGTGGATGCCGTATTCTGCCATCAGGTCCATCGTGGCCGCAGGCGGTGTCACGGTGAAATGGTTCAAGTAGTGGCGGTGATCGCCCCGCGGCGTCGCGGTGATCGCCTCGACGAAAGCGTCCACAGTGAGCTTGATCGCCGCGTCGCCGATGGCGTGGAATCCCATTTGCCAGCCCATCTCGTGGGCCTCGTCGATGAGCGTAATGAGCTCCTCTGCCGACAGGTTCAGCTTGCCACGGTAGTCGGGCTGGCCCTTGTAGGGTTCGATCGTGTACGCCGCCGGCCCGGTGAAGCCGCCGTCTACCAACACCTTCACGGCGCCGACGCGCAACCACTCGTCGCCGTCGCCCGTGATCTTGTTGAATGCCTGCATCCCGCCACGCCCGGCCCAGCGGATCTGCACCGTGGCGCGGGGTAGCTCGCCACGGTATTCGTCGTACACGCTTTCCCAGCTCTCGTAGCCTGTCGTCGAGACTCCCGCCTGAACGATGCTGGTAATACCGAGTCCCAGCAGCTCGCGCAGGTGCTCGACGAAGCTCGGCCGCACCTGATCGCGGCTGGCGCGCGGCGCGAGCCGGCTCACGATCCCCTGCCGCTCCCGAATCACACCGTTGGGCTCACCGCTCGCGTCGTGCTCGATGACACCACCTTCCGGCTGTGGCGTGTCCCTCGTGACGTCGGCCAGCTCGAGCGCCAGACTGTTGGCAACGGCGCTATGACCACCGGCGCGGGTCAGTATCACCGGGTTGCCCGGCGCCGCTTCGTCGAGATCCCAGCGCAGCGGCCGGCGTCGCTCGGCAAGCTGGTCTTCCGACCAGCCATAGCCGGTAATCCAATGGCCGTCTTCGAGCGCACTCGACATGTCGGCAACGAGCTGCTTGATGTCGTCGATCGACGTGGCCCCGGTAAGGTCGATCTCCCACGGCGGGTCGCCGCTGATGTGGATGTGAGTGTCGTTGAAGCCGGGCATCAGCATCTTGCCCTCGAGATCGACGACCGTCGCTGCGTCGTACGCGGTCAGCAGCGAGTTGTCGCCCACGGCGACGATCCTGTCGCCGCGCACGACGATCGCTTCCCGTATGGAGAACTCCTCGTCTACGGTGACGATCTTGCCGTTGTGCAGGAGCAGGTCGGCGGGCTCGAGCGTGCCGCAGCCGATCACCGACCCGAAGAGCAGAACGATGGCCACCCGGGTTGTAACCCGACGGTTCACCGACATCTGGGTGCCACGGCGGGTGGATCGCGAAATGTCCGGGAGTGATCGTGGGGAGCGCTCGGTCATGTGCTTCCTCTAGCGGAGGTCGAACGGCGGCAGGCGAATCCCGGCGATGCACGAGGTTTCGAGCCCCTCGACGCTGCCTGAGTCGAGAAACTGCCGGCTGATGTCGTTGACGCACGGGCCGGCGACGCCATGGGCGCCCGGCACCACCAGGTGCAGCCCCCGGGGAAGGTGCGACACGGCCTCCTCGCCCCACCGCGGGCCGGTGACCGGATCCATGGTTCCCGACCACAGCAGCACGGGAACGTCTACCGCAACGGGGTCGCCGTAACTCTCGTCGATCCGGCCCAGCGGCCACGACTGACAGGCCTCGATTTGCTGCCGCACACGTGAATCGCCGAGATACGTACCGTCGGTTGCAGTGGCGATGTCGTCGGCATGGATGCGCGCGACGTCCTCGACGCAGGTGACCGACATGAGCATGCCCATCTGCAGCAACGCCGACAGGCCGAAGCTGCTCTCGAGAAGTGTCTGCGCCACGGGCTCGAAATTCCCTTCCCACGCCCGTTGGACCAGCAGCGGCACGCGGCGAGCACGTGGCATGAAGTACGAGAACACGCGGAGGCCGTCGGCAAACGCCTCGCGGCCGAGCGATATCCGTTCGTTTGCACCACTGCGCGGATGCCGCACTTCAACAATCGCCGGCTCCGCCTCGAGACGGGCCAGCACTTCGTCGAGCTTGGCCCCGAGATCGGGAAATGCACGATTACACGCAGCATCGCCGGCGCATACCGCGAACGTCTTGTCGAGCGCGTTCTGTGCCTCTCGCGCGTGATAGAGCGGATTGGTGAAGGCGATGGGCGCGATGCCGGTGATGATGGCGCCGCGCACGGTCTCCGGATGTCTCCGCAGGTACACCAGCGTCGCCCGCGATCCGTACGAGCCACCGTACACGTAGATCTTGTCGTAACCGAGGGCCTGGCGAACCTCGTTGAGGTCATCCATGGCGATCGGCGTGGTGTACAGGCGCAGATCGGCGATTTGCTCGAGTCGCTCACGGCAGCGGCTGAAGTGCTCAGCGCTGCCGAACGCCGTGCTGAGATAGCCCTGCAGGGAGTCCGGCGAGGCGGATTGGCAGTCGAGCGGGTTGGAATCGCCCGTGCCGCGCTGATCGACGAGCACCATGTCGTGGTGCTCCCGCATCCAGGAGCGCGACATGCCGCGCGCCGAATCCGTTGCCGCGCCGCCCGGTCCGCCGGCCAGATAGAACACCGGCGTGTCACCCGGGCGAGGGTCGAGAGCGGGCAGCACGACGATGTCGAGGGCGATCCGCCGGCCGCGCTGTGCCTCACGGTCTTCCCATACCTCGTGTGTGCCGCACAGTGCTTCGTCACGACCGCGGCCGACGGCACAGGGAGCAAGATCGATTTCAGATTCGCTCAGCGAGCCCGCCAGTGCGGTCTCCACGCCGCCGGCGTCAGAAAACGCACAAGCCAAGGAGCCGGCAGCCAAGATGACGGCGACACTGCGCACCGTGAAATCTACCGCTGCATTGCGTACGGACATTCGCATTCTTTCCCGTCGGAGCGACCAGGGTTGATCCTGAATCTAGCTAACGGCAGGCTATGCGGGCAACCTCGCGGCGCCTGTGGCTCCGAACAACCCGTCACGATCGGCACACATGGCCCTGTCCGACGGCCGGCCCGCTGCCGCCGCGCCGAACCCCGACACTTGCATCTTCACGAACGGATTTGAACCATGAAACGACGTTCCACCAGGATCCTGGTAGGCCTCACCATCTGTGCCCTCGGACTGGCGGTCGTCGCGGCGGCGATCGATACCTCACCGCCGGGAGATCAGCGAGGCGGCGGCGGCGGCCGCGGCAACGCCGAGGCCCAGGCCCTCGCCGAGCC